>DOBD01000247.1 GCA_003506275.1 Bacteroidales bacterium
GTTTGCCTATTTTGCTGGTTTTTCGTACTTTTATGACATGAAAACGGATCACCAGTAAAAACCTGTGGATTTTCAATTTCTCTCAATCCAACAATAGGCCTCATGCATAGATTTCTTAGTAGCTTTGTTGTCAAAGCATACAGTCATGAATCCGTACATTGCCTTAGCCAAATTGATGCTCCCTCAGGAGATCAGCGAGTCCTTTGACTTAGTGAAAGTAGAAGAAAAGAAGGAAGACGAAGAGAAGCTTCTCCACCTCTATCTAGAAGAGTATGAGACTCCTCCGGATCGTCGAACCGACCTTCGACCAAACGGCTTTTACCCGGAAGCCCTGATGGGTGATTTTCCGGTTCGTGACAGAAAGGTGGTGCTTCATGTACGCCGACGCAGATGGTTAGACCCGCATGGTGAAAGTGTTTCCACGGACTGGTCGTTGATCTGTAAAGGTACCCGCTACTCAAAGGAGTTTGCGGCTTTTTTAAAAGAGTTTGTTGGATAAGTACCCCATCACGGGTCGCTCTCTTGAGCGTTTTTACCCTATCCAGGGAGATCAGTTTGAACGGGCTTACAAAGAGCACCTGAGCGGCTTCACGAGCTGGGCGGAGGCCTCCCACGCACAGGAGTGGCTACTTTTCCCTGAAAACATGGGCCCCCACTTGAGCATTGATGAAACATCCCTTAGCAGAGGAGAACTCTACACGATTATCTCAAACAAAGAAGCGCATGGCGGTAAGGGATCGATTGTAGCAATTATAAAAGGCACCAAGATCGAAGATGTTATCAATGTGCTCAAGAAACTCTCCACCCTGGAACGCTTGAATGTAAAAGAAGTTACCATGGACTTTTCCGACAGTATGCATGCCATTGTTGAAACCATCTTTCCCAAGGCCATGATCACCTTAGACCGCTTCCATGTTCAGCAACTTTGCAGCAATGCCATGCAGGAGGTCAGAGTGAGAATCGTGCGGGAAGCTCGCAAAGCAGAGATTCAATACCGTGAAGATCACACATTCAAACTCAAGCGCAGATTGGCACATAGAAAGAAAGACAAGACAGACAAGCGTGGCAGAAAGCCCAATCGCAAGAATGAAGCCTACAAGCCTGAGCGTCTTGAGAATGGAGATACCGTCATTGAATTGCTCACACGCAGCAGATACTTGCTGATGACTTCTTCCGACAACTGGACCGATAGCCAAAAGACAAGGGCAAGACTCCTGTTTGAACGTTTTCCGGAGATGAAAACAGCCTATGGCCTTACTCATTCGTTACGCATGATCTTTTCAAACAAGGAGGCCACCAAGGATTCTGCTGCAGAGAGCCTGAGAAGGTGGTACAACAAGGTGACGGACTATGACAATGACGCATTCAATACTGTTTCAGCAACCATCTACCAACGAGAGGATGAGGTGCTCAACTACTTTGTTTACCGCTCAACCAACGCTTCAGCTGAATCGCTGAACGCCAAGATCAAAGCCTTTAGGGCGCAATTGCGTGGAGTCATTGATGTTGAGTTCTTCCTCTACAGGCTATCCTTACTCTACGCATGAGTCAAACACAGGTTTTTACTGGTGATCCCATTTTTCAGATAACAAAAAACAGTCTGGAAAAGCTTTACACTTCATGAAATGAAAATCAACAGAATGATTGGTTAAATGTATTACTAATCTATTGGTAACCATTTCATTTCTGCCCAGATTTCACTAGATTTGCGTTTAAACCAAAAAACAATACTTTGTTGAAAGCCAACAAAGATTTAGTTGATCTAAATACCTTGATTTGTAGCCAATGGCTGCTGGTAAAGGTTTAACTGTGGTTGTACGCAACTAAACAATGATACCATGATGACCCATTTTTCTGCAGGGCAACGCATAACTGTACGTAACGAAGACTTTCTAATTTCCAAGGTAGAAAAGAACTACGATGGTTCTCACCTCATCTATACCACCGGTATCACAGAATTGGTAAAAAACAAACGGTGTATTTTCGATACGCGAATCGATACAGAAATAAAATTGCTTGAACCCAGGGAAACCATTTTGGTTCCAGATTCCGATTCCAGGTATCGCAAAACCAGACTTCTACTTGAAAATGCCGTAAGAAGCAATGCATACTGGTCATCGAAGATAAGTATTGCCCAGCATGGAGCCTTTGATCAGGCTGAATACCAATATGAACCAACATTAAAAGCGTTTGATTTACCACGACCAAGGCTGCTGATTGCCGATGGTGTCGGTTTGGGTAAAACCATTGAAGTGGGTATTATCCTGGCTGAGATGATACGTCGCGGACGTGGGAAACGCATTCTTGTCTGCGCATTAAAGTCCATCTTGGCTCAATTTCAGGAGGAAATCTGGAACCGCTTCGCCATCCCTTTGGTCAGGCTTGATAGTTACGGTGTTGATAAAATCAAATCGGAGATTCCGCTCAACAAGAATCCTTTCGATTACTACGACAAAACCATCATTTCAATTGATACGCTGAAAAACAACGGTAAATTTCGCGGATGGCTTGAGAAAACCCGGTGGGATATTATTGTGATTGACGAATGTCACACGGTGACGAACACATCCAGCATGCGTGGAGACCTGGCGCAATTTCTTGCCACACGTTGCGAAAGCCTTATTCTTACTTCTGCCACCCCTCATAACGGAAAAGCCGAATCGTTTGCGAACCTGATGT
Organism: Bacteroidales bacterium; assembly: GCA_003506275.1. Classification (GTDB taxonomy): domain Bacteria; phylum Bacteroidota; class Bacteroidia; order Bacteroidales; family UBA1402; genus UBA8389. The sequence continues at coordinate 2,680 of DOBD01000247.1, forward strand.
ACATGCTTGAGCCAACATCCATCCCTCGTAATGGGGAATACTCGAAGGAAGATGTCATGAAATACTATGTTCGCCGGTTTAAGAACGATATTGAAAACGACAAGATACGGAGCAACTTTCAAGAACGCCAGGTCATTCCCATCAACGTAGAACTGTATTCTGAAGAAGANNACTGCTCGACTTACAGCAGCAGATTAAGTTTCGTTCCATCAATGAGGAGACAGAAGTTGAGAGAAACGATCTCCTCTTTTCGTTCAGTCTGTTCAAATCGTATCTGTCATCACCCCAAGCCGCATTGAAATCGGTGCAAAACCGTATGGAAAAGTCAGCGCAAAACAAGGATGAATTGAGGGAGATTGAACACACATTGAATTCAATCATTCAATCCGACAGAGACAGCCGTTACCACGCTTTTCGAAAAAAACTCGATGAACTGGGTTGGAAAGGCGGCAAAAACGACGAGCGGATGGTGGTATTCACCGAGAGGATAGAAACCATGAAATACCTGCAACAGCGCTTGATGAAGGAATTCAAGCTGACAGAGGAAGAGGTCGTTTTATTCAACGGTTCGTTGAGCGATACGGAACAAGAAGCTATGGTGGCCGATTTCGGAAAAGAAGGCAGTAAGATCAAGGTGTTTCTTTCCTCGGATGCGGGTAGCCAGGGTGTGAACCTGCACTACTATTGTCATACCATGTTTAACTATGACATTCCGTGGTCGCTGATCACCCTGGAACNNATGACATTCCGTGGTCGCTGATTACCTTGGAACAGCGAAACGGCCGTATCGACCGTTATGGTCAGACCAAGACGCCCCAAATATTTTACCTGATTGCCCAATCCCAACACGACTCCACTCGTTCGGACTTGAATATTCTTAAGAAGCTGACGGAAAAGGAAGATACGGTGCACAAAACGCTGGGCGATGCGCTATCGGTAATGAATCTTTACAGCGCTGAAAAGGAAGAACATGCTGTCATCAAGGCCATGAAGGAAGGCAATGAAAACTACCTCGAACTTGAACAGGATGAGAACGAAAAAGCGGTGCGCAAGAAAAAAGGGGGGTTCTTCTCGCTGGGCAAGAACACCACGCCGGCTGTGGAACATAAGGACTACGTCGAGCCACAACTCACCCTGTTCAATTCCAATATGGATTTCTACCGCGATTTGTTTATGGAATTGGAAACCATCGGGCAGCTTGAGCATAAACAGGTTCAGCTGAAAGAAGGTGACATACCCTATGTGGAAATCATCCATTCCAAAGAGCTTCAAGATGTGTTATACGATCTTCCCGATGAGGCCAGACCAACCGACCAAATTTTCAGGTTATGCGATGACAAAGCCTTCTTGCAACAATCCATTGCCGATTCCAGAAAGAAGAAGACAAACAGTTGGGCGGATTTTCAGGTGCTTTACGACCTTCACCCCATCATTCAATACTTTTCTACCAAGTTAACTGCCAGCATACCCAAAAACCAGGCATTGGTGGCAAAAAGTAAGGTCTTCCCCAAAGACACGTCGTATTATGTCATGTACGGATCGGTGGCCAATGGCCTCGGTCAGAATTTGATCAGCAAATTTTTCGTGGTGCCCATTTCCAAGGACGGTCGCTTGTGTGAAAAACCCTATTCATTGTCCGATTTTATCGACCAATACGCGTTGAAAAACATAGTGTACCGTGAAACCATTCCAGACGAAGACCTTGTAATTCTTCAGGAAAATCTTCCCGAAGCCATCGACCACGGTGAGGTTGACTACATGTACACCAAACAAAATGAGATGGGCGCAAAAATGGAGGAACAGCTGATTAACTACGGTAAACACCTTGAGAAATGGCTCCATCAATCGAAGAAACAGCTTGAACTGCCTTTCGAAAGCGATGGTGTACTGATGCGTAAGAACAAAGACAAAGAATTGGAACAAATCCAGACCATTTACAACAAAGAGAGCAAGTTTAACGAAGACCTGTTCAAACTGGACAACGACAGTCCTTACATCAAGGTGCTTGCCGTCTTCTACCATTTTTAAGGAGCAACAACCATGGCAAAAAACGATAACATAAAATACAGGTTCATTCAAAATATTGGCGACTATTTTCCTGCCGGCTATTTTGGTGAAGACTTTTTGGATAAGGTTCAGAAGCAAGTTGGGATGTCCTCCGAAGGAATGAAACAACTATGCACTCCCTTCCCTCGGTTGCGTCAGGAATACGATGCCTACAAAAACGTCATTGTCACGAACAAGCCGAGAACCAAGGATGCCATCAAGTATTCCCACGAATTCCATTCAAAGCTGTTGGAAGTGCTTGGTTATGAATCTGATCATCCCTACGAAAGACCATTTCCCATCAACGAGGAAACCGGTGAGGTGATTCCGGTGAGGCATGTGCTGTCCCGAAACGGCAAAGTGAGGATGCTGATCATGGAAATGCAACACCTCATCAAACTCGATGAGGAAGAACCTGCCGGTCTGTTTGACCAACAGTACGACTGCCCCGACGATGGAACCATAGCCTCGCAACGGTACCGAGCCTCCCAGTGGAAGGAGGTTTTCCACTTTGATGACGCGTATAAAATTTCGCCGAACATCATCAACAAAGCTGTGACCGCTTTGTTTCTACTTCCCGAGAACAGACCGCACTTTATCCTGATGCTGGCCGGCAATACCGTTTTTCTGTTTGATGCCGACAAATGGAGCCGAGGGGCGTACCTGCAGTTCTCGCTCGACGACCTGTTTTCACAGGCATCTGTTACTACCTACAGGCTCTACTATGCGCTGTTTTATTTGCTGGTATGCAAGGATACCCTGGCAGCAGACAGCGAAACGGTGCTGATGGACGCCCTGATTGAAGACAGTTACAAGAATGCATACGAAGTAACCAAAGACCTGAAAGAAGGCGTTGTCCGTGCTGTTGAAACCTTGGCCAACGAAGCTGTCTTTTACAAACATAACGTACTGGGAGAGGTGTTCGATGAAACCNNCGATACCTTCGAATCGGAGGTAAAAGATGATTGTTTGACCATTGTTTACCGGCTGCTCTTTATCTTCTATGCCGAATCGAGAAGCGAACTGGGTATCCTGCCCACCAACGATGAGATTTATAACAAGGGTTACTCGCTCGAGATGCTTCGTGACCTGGAACAAACCCGACTTATCAGCGAAGAAAGCAGAAACGGCTACTTTTTTGACGAATCATTGCAAACGCTTTTTCGGTTGTTGGGAACGGGCTTCAACAGTACTAAGGCTGAAGACAAGAGCTTCGTGGTGCGTAAAATTGACTCTCCGCTGTTCGACAATCACCGTTTGAAACACCTCGGGAACCTAAAAGTCCGAAACGCTGCCTGGCAGGAAATCATCCAATCGCTGTCACTGAGTAAGAAGAATGGCTATTGCGGCCGCATCAGCTATGCCAACCTGGGTGTCAACCAGTTGGGTTCCGTGTATGAAAGTTTGCTGGCGTACAGAGGCTTCTATGCGGAAGAAGACTACATCGAAGTGCAGGATCCGGCCCATACCGATAAGGGTCAATTCTTAGTACCCTATTCAAGGATGAAAGACTTCGATCTTTCCGAAGTTATTAAAAATGAAGATGGCAGTATCAGACGACTGAAAAAAGGCAGCTTTGTTTACCGCCTGAACGGTCGCGACCGGCAAAAATCAGCCTCCTACTATACCCCTGAGGTTCTGACTCGCAGCACCGTCAAATACACCCTCAAGAGCATTCTCGTCGAAGTGGAAGCCGGAACAAAGAAGCCGGCTGAATTGTTGGAACTCAAAATTCTGGAACCGGCCATGGGAGCCGCTGCCTTCCAAAATGAGGTTATCAACCAACTGGCTGAGGCCTACCTTACCTACCAACAACAATACCTCAACCGCAGGGTCGATCCCGACAGGTACAGGGATGAGCTTCAGAAAGTAAAAGCCTACATTGCCACCCATAACGTGTATGGTGTTGACTTGAACCCTACGGCCATTGAACTGGGTAAACTGTCGTTGTGGCTCAATGTGATGCACAAGGAAATGCAGACTCCCTTTTTTTCCAACAGGCTTGCCGTGGGCAATGCCGTTGTCGGAGCCTGGTTGAAAGTGTATAACAAAAGCGAGGTGTTGGGCACGGTTGTCAAGAAAAAGCTTGTACAAAACCCGTGGTGGGAGAAAGCCCCACACAAAGTCAAATTCTTTGCCAACCGGGTGAATCGCAGCGCCAATGAAATCTATCATTTCCTGCTGCCGGATAAAAACATGTTGGGTGTCTTGTCCATTGCTGAGCAGAAAAAAGCCTATCCGTCTGAGGA
>DOBD01000311.1 GCA_003506275.1 Bacteroidales bacterium
CCAAGGGGAGCGGGATCGAAGAAGTAAAAAAAGAAGGCACCTTGCATGAGGCGCCCTCTCTTAGTTATTGTCGCAAAAATCGTTCAGTACGAACTTACCAAATCGAAGCCCGCTTTTCTACCGGCAAGAACATCGGGCTGTCTTCGCCGATATTGAACGCCTCGTACCAGGCATTGATATGAGGCAACGCCCCATTCACCCGCCATTTACCCAAGGAGTGGACATCCAGTTTGGTCAGACGAAGAATTTCCTCATCCCTGATGTTGCCGGCCCACACGTTGGCATAAGCCAAAAAGAAACGTTGTTGAGGCGTGTACCCGTCAAGCGGTTTGGATGAACGACCCTGTTTTGTTTGGAGGAAGGCGTTGTAGCCGATTTGCAGTCCACCATGATCAGCGATGTTCTCGCCCAACGTGNNAAGTGTAGGTACCGTTAGCCCTGACATCACCCAGCACGCGGATACTGTCGAAGTAGGTCACCAACACCTTGCTGCGTTCGTCAAAACGAGCGGCATCATCGGCTGTCCACCAATCAATCAAATTACCCTCTTTGTCGTACTTACGACCCTGGTCATCAAAACCGTGGGTCATTTCGTGGCCAATCACCACGCCGATAGCCCCGTAATTGATGGCATCATCGCCGTCAGCGTAGAAGAAAGGCGGTTGCAGGATACCGGCCGGGAAGCAGATTTCGTTGGAACTGGGATTATAATAGGCATTGACCGTTTGGGGACTCATGAACCATTCATCCTTGTCGACCGGTTTGCCCAGCTTGTCCAGGTTATACTGGTATTCAAAACGCATGACTTGTTCCACATTGGCCAGGTAGCTTTGTTTCGGATCGATGGTCAGGGACGTATAATCACGCCACTTGTCGGGGTAACCGATTTTCACCTTGAAGGCAGCCAGTTTCTCCTGTGCTTTGGCTTTCGTTTCGTCACTCATCCATTCCAGGGCGGCAATGCGTTCGCCCAATGAGGTTTGCAAATTTTTGACTAGCTCCAACATGCGCTTTTTGGAGGAGGCGGGGAAGTATTTTTCCACATAGAGTTGGCCGAGGGCTTCACCCAATGAACCATCCACCACACCAACGGTGCGTTTCCAGCGGGGGCGTAATTCCTGAGTACCTCTCAGCTGACGGCCATAGAAATCAAAGCTGGTATTGACAAACATGTCGCTCAGGTAAGACGCCGAGTTGCTGATGTATTCCCAGGTTAGATAGGCCTTGAGCGTTTCCAGTGGCTGGTTGTTGATCAATGTCACGGCAGCGTTGATGGCTTCGGGTTGACCGACATTCAGTGAATCAAGATCCTTAACCCCCAGACCGTTGAAGTAGCGTTCCCAGTCGAGGGGACCACAAACCGTCGACATGTCTGCCACAGCCATTTTATGGTAATTGAGTTCGGGCATACGCGTCTTTTCTTTGGCGTAATGTCCCTTGGCAATAGCTGTCTCCAGAGCTAACACTTGGACAGCCGCTTTTTCTCCCTCAGCTTGTGTAAACCCAGCATTGACAAATTGCTTGACGATGAGCTGTTTGTAACCTTCACGAATGGCTTTGGTGGCCTCGTCATCTTGCAGGTAATAGTCTCGTTGACCCAAACCCAGACCACCCTGGCTCATGTGTACGATGTTCATGGTGCTGTTTTTGTCATCGGCACCCACGTAGAAACCAAAGAAGGGATTCACGCCCAACGAACGCAAACTGGCTGTCAGGTCAATATAGGCCTGCTTGTCGGACACTTGCTGAATGTGTTCGAGTACGGTTTTAAGAGGGGCTGCGCCTTCCTGATTGAGCCGAACGCTATCCATACCCAACGTGTAAAGGTCTCCGATTTTTTGATCAACCGTTCCAGCCTCGTGTGTTGCCTGGCTGATGGTTTCAATCAGACCGTGGATTTGTTCAATGTTTTGCTCGGCCAGTTTGTCGAACGATCCATAGCGGGAATATTCGGCACGGAGCGGATTGGCTTGCTGCCATCCGCCGGTTGCAAATTGATAAAAATCAACACCGGGTATCGCTGTCGTATCCAGGTTAGCCATATCCAAACCGGCCTTATCTCCGGTGGACGGCTTGCAACCAGTAGCCAGTGCGAGAAGAGTTGCTGCCATGAGAAGGGGTACTTTTTTCATATGAGTAACGTTTGAGTCGTCGAATAGTGAATTAAAATGCAAAGATACCGTAATATTGCAACGAGGTAAGGGCAGTAAACCTAAAAAAGCGTTAATTATTCATACTGCCATTATGTCATCTAAGCCGCCTTAACAACTGCCATTATTTCAGTTTTTCGTATTGGCAAACCATTTGCAGCGTTGTTTGTGAGAAAAAACGTTTCATCATGAACTTCAATCAATTCACCATCAAAGCCCAGGAAGCTGTCCAAAAAGCCATCGAGACAGCTCAGACCAGGCAACAACAAGCCATCGAGCCACCCCACCTACTGCAGGGTGTGCTGGACACAGGTGAGGACGTGGTCCGCTTCCTGCTGAATAAGTCGGGGGCCCAGGTCAGCGCCATCAACCAAGGACTTAACCGCCTCTTGGACAGTTACCCGCGTGTTTCAAACGGGGAACCCTATTTATCAGGCGAATCCAACAAGGTCCTCCAAAAGGCGGTCGATCTATCCAAGAAGGGGGGCGACCAGTTTGCCTCCATCGAGTTTCTGCTGTTAGCATTGGTGGTTGAAAAAAACGCCGTGAATCAGCTGTTGAAAGAAAACGGTTTGACGGAAAAGATCCTCAACGAAGCCATTCAAGCCTTGAGGCAAGGCTCCAAAGTAAACAGCCAATCGGCCGAAGATACCTACAACGCCTTGAGCAAGTACGCCATTAACCTGAACGAGAGAGCCAGGTCGGGCAAACTGGATCCCGTCATAGGCAGGGACGAGGAAATCAGACGAGTGTTGCAGATACTTAGCCGTCGTACCAAGAACAACCCCATCCTTATCGGCGAACCCGGCACAGGGAAAACTGCCATCGCCGAGGGATTGGCCCACCGTATCATCAGGGGCGATGTACCTGAGAACCTGAAATCCAAGCAACTCTTTTCGCTTGACATGGGAGCCCTGGTGGCCGGCGCCAAGTACAAGGGTGAGTTTGAAGAACGGTTGAAGTCGGTGGTCAACGAAGTCATTCAGTCTGAAGGTGAAATCATCCTGTTCATCGACGAG
>DOBD01000264.1 GCA_003506275.1 Bacteroidales bacterium
TTGTGTGCAGCCCCCAATTTGGCTACAACCACATGTCAGAAACGGAGATTCGTCGGGTCTGGGGCAAGAACAGTGATGCCGGCTACAACATCATGCGCCTGTATATTCCCGAGGGAAAGAGCGGTTGGAGCCAATCGCTGGCTACGGCCAAACTGGCCCAATCGCTGGGGCTGATTATCTTCGCCAGCCCCTGGACTATGCCTGCCGAATGGAAAACCAACAACCACATCGCTGCCGTCTATACGGATGCCAACGGAGTGGAACAAGTCGGTTACTTGAAAGAAGAGCATTATGCGGATTACGCCAATTACCTGAACGACTACGTCACTTACCTGAGAACCAACGGTGTTAATCTGGAGGCCATATCGATTCAGAACGAGCCTGATATGCGTTCCACCTACCACGGATGCATCTGGACCCCAGACCAAATGGCCACCTTCATCAAACGCTACGGATACCTGATCAATTGCAAGATCATGGCTTCCGATGGCGTGGGCATGTCGGACAATTATGTCAATGCGTTCAACAACGACAGCGTGTTGGCACAATTGGATTATTTTGCCGGCCATCAGTATGGTTACATCCAAAGTGGTTTCAAAAAACTGCAGGCCAAAGGCCTGGAAGCCTGGATGACGGAATACCTCATCAATTGGAACGACAAACAGACTACCGGGCGGAATTTCAACTGGAACAGTGATGCCTTTACTTTCGCAGCAGCCGTCAACAACGCCCTGTTGGCCAACGTCAATGCCTGGATACATTACGCCACCAAGCGGTTTTACGGCCTGATGGGTGATGGCACGTACGGCACTCCCAGCGGTGTCATTTCCAAGCGCGGTCACATTCTCTCCCACTACGCCCAACACGTCACCGGCAAGACCAGAATTGAGTGTTTATGGAAAGACGACAGCGGTGTGTTGACCGGTTCCTCCTACCTGTCATCAAGCGGAGACACCGTCGTTCTGGTGGTTATGAACCCCTCCACCGNNCCCAGAACGGCCGACGCATCAAGACGACGGCTTCGCTGAACAAATCGGTTTCCGTTGCCAACCCGGCTGAAGAAACCTGCCGACCCTCTGTCACCATCGATCCCTCCAGTGTCAATACGGTCTATTTTGTCAAGAGCAGGGACAGGGCACCCAGCCGTATGAGCAGTAAGCCGGCCATTTTCAGTCCCATTGATCAACAGACCCCCTCTTCAACGACCTTTGGCACTGGGTACAAGCTAAGTGGCAAAACCGCCACCTTCGATCATTCCAACAGTCTGATCAGTGCCAACACAACCACCACCAACGGGTACCTGCGCCTGGATGATACGTACACCAAACTGGTGTTGCACGTCAAGAGCCTGACCACGGCGGCCACGTTCACCTCGGCGAATACGACCCTGTATTACCTCAACGCTGGCGGTGCGGTGCGCTCCTACAACTACGGCACCGTTACCTACAACCCCAGCGGCAATCAGGACTGGACCATCGACCTTTCCCGCAATGTACTCACTGAAGGATGCACAGGCATTTTGGGCATCACCAACGGCAATTGGACCTCCGTCCTGCGGATCACGTTTGGCGACGTCTACTTCCTCAAGGGCGATGAAAAAGGCCGAACCTTCACGGGGATCTACAGCGGCGGCGACAGCGACCTGCTCGATTGCCTGGAAGATCCATCCTGTACAGTGCTCGACTTTACGAACACGGACAGTCTGCCGGCCACTGAAAACTGGCAAGCGGTGGCCGCCAATAAGAACATGGTCTATTACCTGCCTTCCGGCTCAGCCAACCAGCACCCGAACGTTGTTAACGGAACCACGTGCAATAACCTGGTGTTATCCGGCGAGTCAGGTGGTTTTATGCTTCCCACGGCCTTCTCCGCCACAGCTGCCAGCTACAGCCATACCATCAATGATTACGCTGTCCTGACATTGCCCTTCAAGGCTGCCCTACCAGAAGGATTGGTCGCCTACACCTTGTCGGCCTCCCCTACGGCTGTCACCTGTTCCCCTTTCACAGGCGACAGCTTACCAGCCCACACACCCGTGCTGATACAAGGTTCAGGCAGTTTCACCTACCACGGCGCAGGCACTGTCTCGACACCCAAAAACCAGAAAATCAACAATCTGAACCCCGTTTACCTAACCACGAAAGCGGCAGTCGGAAGCTACTTCCTGAGCATGACCAACGGCACACCTGTCTTCCAACGGGTTGCCAGTGGCACCGAGCCCACCCTCTCACCCTTTACCGCCTTCATTCAGGTGGGCAACCTGACAACCTCAGCCGCTAGCTTACCCCTGGAAGGCTTGGTTACTGGTCTTGATCAGGTAAGGCAACGAGGAGAAAATGCCGGTGACGGACGGTATTACGACCTGTTTGGTCGCAGGGTTGAGCATCCCCGAAAGGGCATCTACATCAGAAACGGTCAAAAAGTCGTTTTTCAGTAACATCAATCACCAACTATAGCATTCATTAAACAACATGAACACGAGACCCTTATCCTTGCGGCTGTTGCCGTACCTGCTGTTCCTTGGTAGCCTATTCACTCTCGGATCCCTGAAGGCCCAACAACAGCTCTACCCCAACACCTTCCCCCTTAAGGCTGTCACCATCACCGACGGGCCTATGAAGCACGCCATTGAATGCAATATTCAGACGTTGCTTGCCTACGATGTTGACCGCTTGCTGGCACCTTATCGAAAAGAAGCCGGCCTCCCGGAAAAAGCCAAGGGTTTTCCCAACTGGGACGGCCTTGACGGTCACGTGGGCGGTCATTACCTCTCGGCCATGGCCATCCATTATGCCGCCACCGGCAATCAGGCTTGCAAGGAACGCATGGACTACATGTTGGCTGAACTGAAGGCCTGCCAGGAAGCCAACGGGCTCAAGTACCCTGACTGGGGCGTGGGCTATGTTGGTGGTGTGCCCAACGGTGTTGCGCTGTGGCCCGTGATCAAAGCCGGCGACATCAGCGTCATCTGGAAATACTGGGTACCCTGGTACAACGTCCACAAGATGTACGCAGGCCTGAGAGATGCCTGGTTGTATACCGGCAATGCCGACGCCAAAGACATGTTCCTGAAGTTCTGTAACTGGGCTATGAACCTTACCGGGCGCTTGTCGGCCGATCAAATGGAACAGATGCTGGGCAATGAGTACGGCGGCATGAACGAGATCTTCGCCGACGCCTACCAGATNNTCAAATCCTGGATGCCATGGCCAAGGGCGAAGACAACCTCGACAATAAGCACGCCAACACCCAGGTACCCAAGGCTGTCGGCTTTCAGCGGATAGCCGAGGTCGGTGGCGAAACCCATTATGCCAACGCCGCCCGTTTCTTTTGGGAAACAGTGACCGATCACCGCAGTGTGGCTTTCGGTGGTAACAGCCGTCGCGAACACTTCCCCAGCAAGGCC
>DOBD01000211.1:0-10596 GCA_003506275.1 Bacteroidales bacterium
GGTACCGCCGGTAGAAAGAAAAGATACACCGTTTTCGTGTAGTTTCAGGAGGATTTCATCCAATCCATCTTTGTGGTACACGGAGACAAGGGCGTTTTTGATGCTTTTTGTGGCTGACATTGTTACAAATACTTGCTATGTTCGTCTTAGTAGAAACGTGTCGTTTAAGTGTGCAAAGCTACATATTTTATCCGTGTTATTGAGGCTTTCCACTGTCAAAAAAAAAGCAAGATACGACTTTACAAAAAAAAAACGTCAAAAAAATTGGACAATTCAAAAACTGCTTGTTTCTTTGCAGTGTCTTAGTCACTTAATACACTAAAACAATACAACAGATGATCGCATTGGAAAACATCCAATTCGGGTATACCAGACGGAAGCCCCTGTTTGAAGATCTTTCCTTGAAACTCGAGGGAGGGCATATTTATGGTTTGCTGGGTAAGAACGGAGCCGGCAAGACCACCCTGCTTAAAAACATGACCGGCTTGCGCTTTGTAAAAAGCGGGCAATGCACCTCCTTTGGACAGGAGGCCAAGCGCCGACTCCCGTCGATGTTGGAAAAAATGTACCTTCTGCCTGAAGAAGTCTGGTTGCCAGACATGAAGATAGGTACCTATGTCCGCACCTTCTCACCGGCCTGGCCTCGTTTTGATCATGCCTATTTCAAGACCTGCCTGGAAGCCTTTGAAATCGACCCAACCGCCCGCTTGAAACATATGTCGTTTGGGCAGCGCAAAAAGACGGGCATCGCCTTCGCCCTGGCCACCAAGGCCAACATCCTCATGCTGGACGAACCGACCAATGGATTGGACATCCCTTCAAAAACCATGTTCAGAAAGTTGGTGTCAGAAGCCCTGGATGAGGATTGCTGTATCGCACTATCCACCCATCAGGTGAGGGATCTGGAAACCTTGATTGACACAGTCATTGTGCTCAACAACGCCAACATTGTCTTCAATCAATCCATCGACGCCACCTGTGAACAGCTCCATTTTAGCCTGTCAGGTTCGCTTGACAAACCCGACAATGTATTGTACGCTGAAATGACTCCCAGGGGCTATTCCGTGATTACGGAAAACAGTCAGGGGGAAGAAAGCAAAGTGGATTTGGAAACCCTCTTCAACCTTTGTATCCAGCAACCCGAGACCATCCACCGATTGTTCAACGCCTAATTCGACTGCCATGTTTTCCTTCAAACGCTTGAACACCCAATTCAACATCCTACTGGGGCAACATGCCGCCAGGCACAGTGTTGCCCTGGCAGCATTGCTGGTGTACTTCATCTTCACTCATTTTACCTTTACTCCCAGTCTGGTCTTGTCAGACAACAATCCTTTCGATAACTTCTTCAACCTGGTGGCTTTAGCTGCCATTGGTTTCAGCATCGACATCTTCAGGACGCTGCGTTCCCGTACTGCCGGAATTTATTACCAAATGATACCGGCCACCGTGACGGAAAAATGGCTGGCAGCCCTGTTGTATACGACCTTGTTTACCGTCGTGGTATTTTTCGTGGTTTTTTGGATGGTTCACGCCTGTGTGATCACCGGCGCCAACATCGTCGACCCTATCAACCATGCCTACCAATTCCCCGAATGGAGTAATGCCTGGAATGAATGTAAAGTGGTCCTGTTCCTACAGTCCATCTTCTTTTTTGGGGCTGTCTTGTTCAGGAAAAATCCCTTTTTGAAAACAGCGCTTATCATGTTGGGGACCATGGTCCTTTTCAGTATCATCATGGGCCTGATCATCAAGCATCAGATTGACGTTGAATCTGTTAGTTTTAGCTTCGACAGCAACAAAGGAATACAGGGCCTCGAACTCCTTGAGCAATTTGANNTCGTGGTATCGCTTAAAAACCATTCAACACTAACAGCATGGAATTCAACAACGATAAAAGCATTTACCTGCAACTCGTCGACTTGCTGTGCGAGCAGATCCTGACCGGGAAATGGCCGCCAGATGAGAAGATACCATCGGTCAGGGACATGGGCATGCTGGTCCAGGTCAATCCCAACACCGTCCTCAGGGCTTACGACTTGCTGCAGCAGAATGGCATCGTATTCAATAAACGGGGCATTGGCTATTTTGTGGACAAGGGAGCCGTCGAACGGATCCTGGAATATCGACGCGAGGACTTTTTCCAAACAACCCTGCCCACCTTCTTTAAGACCATGCATTTATTAAAGGTTACCCCTGAAGAAGTTATCGCCCGTTACACGTTGTTTCAAAAAAAATCGACTGATGCCACTTCAGACGGCTCAGCTTTTAACAACCTCACCACATGATCCACTTCGAGAACATCAACAAGACCTACCCTGGCGCTCAGCCCCTGCACGTACTCAAGGGCCTCAATCTGCACATCGCCCAGGGAGATTATGTGTCCATCATGGGCGCATCCGGTTCGGGCAAATCAACCATGCTCAACATTCTGGGCATCCTCGACGATTATGACACCGGCTCGTACCACCTCGACGGCAAACTGATCAAGAACCTGAACGAAACACGTTCAGCTCAGCTGCGCAACGAACTGGTGGGTTTTGTCTTCCAGTCGTTCAACCTGATCAACTTCAAGAATGCCCTGGAAAACGTAGCCTTACCCCTCTATTACAAAGGGGTTTCGCGTAAGAAACGACAAGTGCTGGCGTTGGAATACCTGGACAGAATGGGACTTAAAGATTGGTGGCATCACTACCCCAACGAACTTTCCGGTGGACAGAAACAACGCATCGCCATCGCCAGGGCCTTGATTGCTCAACCCAAGATCATCCTGGCCGATGAGCCGACCGGTGCCCTGGACAGTATTACGACCGAAGAGGTTATGCAAGTGCTCACCGAAGTCAACAAAGAAGGCATCACCTTGATTATCGTAACGCATGAGGCATCGGTGGCTGAAAAGACCAAGCGCATCATCCACCTCAAAGACGGCATCATAGAATCTGATGTACCCAACACCTCTTTACCATTGCAAACCCCCAGCTACCATGAGGTTGTTCGAGTTTGACACCCTGACCGAAATCCTGCTCACCATGAAGCAGAATAAGCTGAGGAGCTTCTTGACCGGCTTTGCCGTTTCATGGGGCATCTTCATGCTGATCATTCTGCTGGGATCGGGCAATGGTTTGAAAAACGGCATCACTTCCAACTTCGGCGACAGGGCAACCAACAGCATGATGGTCTGGGGTGGACGTACCACCATGCCTTACAAGGGATTTAAGGCGTACCGCCGATTGCAACTGACCAACAATGAGGTGATCATGCTGAAGAATCACTTCAAAGAAATCGACCTCATCACCGGCGAAGTAAACCGCAGTTCCTTGGTCAGCTACAAGCAAGAAAGCGGTAATTACCAAATTACAGGGATACAACCCGACTATAACGGAATCAACGCCTTAAAAATCAAACAGGGACGTTTTATCAACGGCATGGACCTCACGCAGGAGCGCAAGGTCATTGTCCTACCCCGCAAGGTGGCTGCATTGTTGTTTAAGGAAGAAGACCCCCTGGGCAAATGGGTGAAAGTAGACGGACTGTCTTTCCAGGTGGTGGGCGTTGATCACACCACAGAAAGGGGAGATGGTGGTTCCTGCTACATTCCTCTTCCAACGGCTCAAAAAGTCTATCACATGGGAGTGAACACCTCCCAGATTAGTTTTACCGTCAACGGCTTGCACACCAAGGATGAAAACGAAGCATTTGGCAAACGCATCAGGGCTTTTCTAGGTCGGCAACTCATTGTCCATCCCGACGATTTGAACAGCGTGGGCCTTTGGAACCAAGCCGCCGATTACGTGCAAACCATGAAGATCTTCTCCACCATCGACCTTTTCGTGCTGTTCATCGGTATTTGCACCTTGATTGCCGGTTTGGTCGGTGTGGGCAACATCATGGTGATCACGGTCAAGGAACGAACCAAGGAATTTGGCATCCGCAAATCGGTGGGCGCCACCCCAGGCACCATCCTGAACAGTATCCTCCTTGAATCCGTTGTTGTCACCACCCTGTTCGGTTATGTTGGCATGCTGTTCGGCATCGGCATCCTGGAAATCCTCAACATGGCCATGGGTGGTCAAGGAGGTAGTGGCGATGGTGAATCGACCATGCGGATTTTCGCCAACCCCACCGTTGACCTCAAGGTCGTGTTGGGAGCCACCCTGCTCCTGATTGTGGCTGGTTTGGTTGCCGGCTACATTCCGGCACGCAAAGCCGTTCGTATCAAACCCATTGAGGCCATGAGGGCCGAATAATCAATCCAACCACCAACCCTCCAACAAATACCATTATGTTTGACCTCGATAAATGGCAGGAAATCTGGCACACCATCACCCGAAACAAGACCAGGAGCTTCTTCACGGCGTTTGGTGTATTCTGGGGCATCCTGATGTTGACCCTGCTTCTTGGCACGGGGAACGGTCTGGAAAACGGCATGAAAGAAGAAATCAAGGGCTTGGCCACCAATTCCTGCTTCTTTTACACAGAGCAAACCTCCCTTCCGTATAAAGGCTTTCGCAAAGGCCGAAACTGGAACATGCGCAACGCCGACATGGTATCCATCGAAGCGAATGTTTCCAGCCTTAAGTACCTATCGCCTATGCTCTTCGGTGGATCCAGCGAAAACAATACCGTCAGAGGTGATAAGGCGGGCACCTTCAGGGTAAAAGGTTGCTACCCCAATTACGCGGGAGTTGAAGAGCAAAACATCCTCTACGGTCGCTACATCAACGACGTGGACATCCAGGGTGTTCGCAAGGTTTGTTTTATCGGAAAAAACGTCTACGAAAAACTGTTCAATCCAGGCGAAGACCCCATCGGCAAAACCATTCGCAGTAACGGTATCTACTATACGGTGATTGGTGTGGGATCTGGCATGAGCAACGTTTCAATCGGGGGCCGAAGCGACGACATGGTTGTCTTACCCTTCAGCACCATGCAAAGGGCCTACAATCAGGGTGACATTGTCCACTTCCTGGCAGCCACCGCCAAGGACGGCTATGATGCAGGCTTGATGGAAGAGGAAATCAAGACCATCATCAAGTCACAAAACAGCATAGCGCCTGAAGACGAGCGAGCCCTGGGCAGTTTCAACATCAGTGAGCAGTTCAAAATGTTCAACTACCTTTTCCTGGGCATTCGAATCCTGATCTGGATCGTCGGTGTGGGTACGCTGCTGGCCGGTGCCATCGGTGTGAGCAACATCATGCTGGTCTCAGTCAGGGAACGCACCAAGGAAATCGGTATCCGAAGAGCCCTGGGAGCCAGACCCATCAACATCATTTCCCAGATTTTGAACGAAAGCCTGGTGTTGACAGCCATTGCCGGTTTCATTGGCCTTAGTCTGGGAGTGGGCATTCTTTCCCTGTTTGACAACATCATCAACAACCTGCCTCCTGGCAGTGACATCTTCCTGCGCAATATCATCATCAAATTTGACGTCGCCCTGGCTGCCTCGTTCATTCTGGTGGTGATGGGCATGCTGGCCGGCCTCCTGCCTGCCTGGCGCGCCATGCAGATCAAACCCATCGAAGCTTTGAGCGAAGAATAACTAGCATAACATAACGCATCAACCACATGAAAACCTTTTTCCGTATCTTTTTACTGGTCGTCCTGGTGGCCATCATCGGTGGCACCTTTGTGTTCCTCTGGAACAAATCCAGACCTGTTGTGACAACGTACGAAGTGATTTCCGTCCTAACGGGCAGCATTGAGAAAAAAACTGTTGCCACCGGCAAAGTGGAAGCCCGCAACGAAATTCTGATCAAACCCCAGATTTCAGGTATCATCGCCGAATTGCTCAAGGAAGCCGGTGAGATGGTCAAGAAAGACGAGATCATCGCCCGCATCAAAGTTATCCCCGACATGAACAGCCTGAACGCGGCCGAATCGAGGGTCAATGTAGCCGGCCTTACCCTGGAACAGGAAAAAACCACGTTTGCCAGGCAAGAGGAACTGTACAAAAAACAGGTCATCTCACAGGAAGAATACGAAAAGGCCAAACTAACGCTCCGTTCTACACAAGAAGAGTACGAGGCTGCTGTCAACAACCTGGACATCACCCGCAATGGTATGACCAAAAAGGACAACCAGCAAAGCAACACCTTGATTCGTTCCACCATTACCGGCATGATCCTGGACGTTCCCATCAAAGTGGGCAATTCGGTCATCCAGTCCAACAGTTTCAACGACGGCACCACCATTGCCACGGTGGCCGACATGAGCGACATGCTTTTCGTGGGCAAGGTGGATGAGACCGAAGTTGGCCGCATCAAGGAAGGTATGCCCCTTGTGCTGACGGTAGGTGCCTTAAACAACCAATCCTTTGATGCTACCTTGGAATATATTTCCCCAAAAGGTGTGGAAGAAAGTGGAGCCATCATGTTCGAAATCAAGGCCGCTGCCAGAATACCCAAGGATGTGTTTGTCAGGGCTGGTTACAGTGCGAACGCAGAAATCGTATTGAGCAGTGCCAAAGACGTACTCACCATTCCCGAAAGCGCCATCGAATTCGACAAGGATACGGCCTTTGTGCAGGTGCTGACCTCCGAAACCCCGCAAACCTTCACCCGTCGCAAAATCACCACAGGCCTGTCTGACGGCATCAACATCGAAGTGACCGGAGGCTTGAAACTGAAGGAGAAAATCAGGGGAGCCGCCATCGACCCCAAAGCCAAAAAATCAAACGTATAATTCTTTAACCTTCTGGCTACTTTTTGTTATCTTTGCAAAACGACCGTTGATCAATCAATCGCATATGAAACACCTCCTATTTTTCCTAGTGACCAGCCTGGGCATCAGTACCGGACTCTCCGCCCAAGGCGTCTGGACCCTGGAACAATGCATTGACCATGCGTTAAAGCAGAACGTCAGCCTGCAGCAGGCCGATTTGAACCGAGTAAATCAAGGTATCAGTCTTGACAGGGCCAAAAGCCAACGCCTCCCCGGCGTCTATGCGTCAGCTTCAGCCGCCAGCAGCTTTGGACAATCGATGAACAACCAAGGTTATTACGAATACGGTAATTCCCAAAGCTATTCAGGCAGTCTATCTGCCAGTATGCCACTTTTCAGTGGATTTCAAATCAGCAACACCATCAAGGCACAGGAACTCAATCTGAAAGCTTCGTTGGAAGATCTGAAGAAGGCCAGGGAAAGCTTATCCGTAACCATCGCTTCGGCCTACCTGCAGGTTTTATTCAACAAGGAATTACTGCAATTGGCCAAAGACCAGGAAGCCTTGTCACTCCAGCAATTGGATCGTTACCAAAGCATGGCAGCCCTGGGTAAGATTCCGGAAGGTCAAGTATCTGAAATCAAAGCCCTGTACGCCAACAATCAGCTGGAAACATCCAGGGCTCAGAGCAACCTTCAACTGTCTTTGCTCGATCTGGCTCAACTCATTGAATTGGACGATTGGACGAGTTTTGATATTGTTGTACCAGCCATCGACGTCAAGGCATTGGCTTTGCAATTGACACCGGCCGATGAGATTTACAACAGTGCCGTCAGCCTGAAACCAGTGGTCAAAGCGTCCGAACTCAGGTTGGAACAAAACGAACGTCAATTAAAAGTAGCTGAAGGCGGGTATTACCCCAGCCTTTCAGTAGGTGCCAGTTACGGAAACGGGTACTATGGTGGCAACATGAGCCTGGCCGATCAATTGTCGAAAAACGCCAGAACGTCACTCCACCTAAGTTTGAGCGTACCCCTGTTCAACCGGTTTGAAACCAGCAATTCGGTTAAATCGGCCAAATTGGCCATTCGCAATGCTGAACTGGAGGTGGAGAATACCAAAAAAACCTTGTATAAGGAAATCCAACAGGCTTGGTTCAACGCCAGTACGGCCATGGATCGTTTCAAGGCCTCCAACGAATCGGTGGAACAATCAAAAATCGCGTTCCGTTTTACCGAAGAAAAGTTCAACAACGCCAGGGCTACCGCTTACGAATACGACGAAGCCCGTACGAAGCTGGCTTCTGCCCAGTCTAACCTCCTGCAAGCCAAATACAACTACCTGTTCAGCGTAAAAATACTGGACTTTTACAAGGGAGAGCCACTGGCCTTATAATCACAACGCAAAGGCATTGAACGCTTTTTCGTTTCTTTTTCACTTTTTGTTTATTGTTGCGCTGAAGGCTGTCCGGGAGGATGGCCTTCATATTTTTCCAGGAAGCCGTCCGGGTATTGCATGGTCAGGCAATGCAGGGAACCGTGCTGCTTGATCAAGGGGCTGCAGGGAATGGGTACGATGGCTCGATCAGGGAAGGCTTTCTGCAGCTGGTTAATGGCGGCCTCATCGGTAGGTAAGCCATACACGGGCAGCAAGACAGCCCCGTTGATGATCAAAAAGTTGGCGTAGCTGGCCGGTAGGCGTTCATCCCCTTCGTACACAGGGGTAGCCATAGGCAGTGGAATGAGGCGGTAGGGGTGTCCCTCTTTGGTTGTGAAAGCTTTTAGGCTGGTTTCCATGGCGCTGAGTGCAGCCTTGTGTTCATCCTCCCAGGTGGGCGGTGCGACGTAGGCGATGGTCGTGGGGTCACAAAACCGTGCCAGCATGTCGATGTGTCCATCGGTATCATCACCGGCCAGGTAGCCGTCACGGAGCCACAACACCCTGTCCACTCCCAGGCTGGTTTTCAACCTAGCTTCGATGGCAGCCTCATCCATGGGCTGGTTGCGGTGAGGGGCCATCAGGCATTGGGCCGTTGTCAGCAAGGTACCTTGACCGTCGCTCTCGATACTGCCGCCTTCCAACACGAAATCCTGCTCATCTTTTATGGTGACTGTCGGGTCAAACAAACCGGCTTCGAAAAGACCCCGGCTAATTTGGTTGTCGAGGTCGGCCCTGAATTTTTCTCCCCAGCCATTGAACGTGAAATCCAGCAAAACGGGCTTATTATCGGAGAAAACGGAAATGGCGCCGTGATCCCTGGACCAGGTGTCGTTGGAAGGTAGCCTCACCAGGTGAAGGCGGCTTTCATCGACTTGGCCCAGTTGAGCCTTGACCTCGGCGGGGTCGGCACAGACCACGATCAAGTCCTGACGGTCCAGAATGGCTTTGGCCAGCTCGATAAAGCAGGGCAACACCTCTTCGAGGTTATCGAACCAATCAGTGCCTTTGTGGGGCCAGGTCAGTTGGACGGCCGATTGCGGAGCCCATTCGGCGGGAAAATGGATGGCAGTCATGGGGTATTCGTTGACGTTACGTGGTTAGCATTAATGGGATGGTTGTCTTGTGGCAAGGGATTGCAAAGGTAGGGCTTTGGCTGGTTTTTTGTATATTTGACGGCTATATTCCTAAAACACCGTACACATGAAAAAAAATCTGACAGCCGCCCTGATGGTCTGGCTGAGCCTGATGCCCCTCTTGGGCAATGAACCCGACTCGGCTTACTTGTTTGCCTATGCCACCACCAGAAATGCAGGTCACAACGGCCTTCATTACGCCTGGAGCACCAATGGGCAAGACTGGCAATCGATCGGTCCCGAATACCGTTGGGTTGGTTGTGACTACGGTGCCTGGGGGTCCCAAAAGCGCATGTTGACACCCTACTTATACCTTGATCAGGAGGGTACCTGGCACAGTGTCTGGAGTGTAAACGAACAGGACCCCGTCATCGCCCATACCACATCGAAAGACTTGATTTACTGGAAAGTACAACGTTACCCCGAAGTGGCTTCCGGCCCGTGTCTATTACCCACCATCAGCCGTTCTGGCAACACATATACCCTCAGTTGGCTGACCGAGGATCAAGCCTGGTACACCACGACATCCGATTTCAAGGCTTACACGCCTGCCAAAGCAGCCGGTGCCGTTCAACGCGCCGATGCACGTCAAACCGTCACCATCAGGGGTGAAGCTCAAACAGGCACCGTGCACAAAGTAGCCTGGACCACCATCAGTAACCTGCTGACATCCTGGCAAGCCACATCCTTCAAATCCCAACTCCATGCTGAACGCATTACCGACGATGCCACGCGTTTTGACCGCCTGAAACCACTTGAAGTGACCGTCACGGTGGACGCCAACCGTGGGAAAGCCATCAGTGACCAACTGATGGGCATCTTCTTCGAAGACATCAGCTATGCAGCAGACGGTGGTTTGTACGCCGAACTCGTTCAAAACCGGGGCTTTGAATACACACCTGCCGATCACAGAGGTTGGAACAGTCAGACAGCCTGGACAATTAGCAAGGCCAGCGGTTCTTTCACCATCGACACGGTCAAGCCTATTCATACCAATAATAAGCATTATGCCGTATTGGAGGCTACCTCAACCGGCGTCGGGCTGGTTAACGAAGGCTTTGACGGCATCGCACTCAAACAAGGCGAGAGTTATCGGTTCTCCCTCTTTGCCAGGGCAGCCAAAGGCTACAATGGCAAACTCACCGTGAGCTTGCTCGATGAAACAGGCAATGTGGTGGCACAAACCGTCACTAAAAATCTCACGAACGCCTGGAGNNGATGAACAAGGCTCTGTCGTGGCACAATCCGCGACCAAAAATCTCACGAACACGTGGAAGCAACAGACGCTCACGCTGAAAGCCGGTAAAACCCTCTCCAAGGGACGTCTTGAAGTGGCGTTGGAAAAACCTGGCACCGTTC
>DOBD01000211.1:10608-18161 GCA_003506275.1 Bacteroidales bacterium
TTTTCCCGGTCAACACCTTCAAGGGACGTCACAATGGTCTTAGAGCCGACCTGGCTCAGGTCATCGCCGACCTTCACCCCCGCTTCGTTCGTTTCCCGGGTGGCTGCGTAGCCCACGGTAACGGGCTTCACAACATGTACCGTTGGAAAAATACCATAGGCCCCCTGGAAGCCAGGGTACCTCAACCCAACATCTGGAACTACCACCAGACAGCCGGCTTGGGCTATTTTGAATACTTCCAGTTCTGCGAGGACATCGGTGCCGAACCCCTGCCCGTTGTGCCTGCCGGCGTTCCTTGCCAAAACTCCAGCCGTGGCGGTGCCGGACAACAGGGTGGCATCCCCCTGTGTGAGATGGATGATTACGTGCAGGAGGTACTCGACCTGATTGAGTGGGCCAACGGCGATGTCAAAACGACCTGGGGTCGCAAACGGGCCGAAGCCGGTCACCCCAAACCCTTCAACCTCAAGTACCTGGGTGTGGGCAACGAAGACCTTATCTCCGATGTGTTTGAAGAACGTTTCACCCTGATCTTCAACGCCANNCGTGGTGATTGGCACCGCTGGGCCTTTCAACGAGGGCTCTGACTACACCGAAGGCTGGCGTATCGGCACCGAACTGGGCGTCCCCATGCTGGACGAACATTACTACCAATCCCCGGGCTGGTTTATGAACAACCTGGATTTCTACGACCGCTACGACAGGAACAAATCGAAGGTGTACCTGGGTGAATACGCCGCCCACATTCCTGGTCGCCAGAACACCATCGAGACAGCCCTGGCTGAAGCCATCTACCTGACCGCCCTGGAACGCAACGCCGATGTCGTGCAATTCTCGTCGTACGCTCCCCTGCTGGCCAAAGAAGGGCACACCAACTGGAACCCCGACCTGATCTACTTCAACAACACGGAAATCAAGCCGACAGTGGGCTACTACGTGCAACAACTCTTCGGCCAACACGCCGGCGATCGCTACTACCCCAGCCTGTTGACCCTCTCCAACCCTGACGAAGCCGTCCGCAAGCGAGTAAGTGCCTCCGTGGTAACAGACAGCCGCAGCGGCGACGTCATCGTCAAGTTGGTCAACATCTTGCCGGTGTCCACCAAGACGACCGTCAACCTGACAGGCTTGAACGTTCCTGAAGGCGATGCTACCGTCACCGTTTTGCAAGGCCGCCCCGAAGACCGCGACGCCAAACCGCCCACCAGCACGCTGCGTGTGGGAAACAGCTTCCCGGTGGAATTGCCTGCGTATTCGTTGTCAGTGATTCGGATCAAAAAATAGGTTATCCAGGGATGGCACCCCGAATGAAGTGAATCCCAAAAGTTGACATAACTTTTGGGGTTTATTTCAGAAGGGTTGCCATCCCATGGCTCTCATTACGACCTTTCTATGCCACTTGTTTAATATGCCCTCAACCCCGCTGGCGGTGCGCTCCGGCAGCAAAATCATCAAAGTGCCACCTCAAAAAAAGGTGGTTAACATTTTTTCATAAGCCTTATCATTTGTTGGTTAGTCAATATAATTCCATCCTCTATCTTTGCTTCGTACTTATTTACCAACCAAAAACTAGATTAATTATGAAAGCAAGACTGTTGATGGCCGCTCTGGCCTTTGTCGCACTTTCTTCCATGGCCGTAGCTCAGGAACCTGCCAAGGCAGGCTGCTGTCAGCCGAAGACCGAATGCTGCCAAGGTAAAGAAGCCGCCAAAGCTGGTGACAAATCCACCAAAAAAGAAACAGCCAAAAAGGCTGACACCAAGAAAGTGGCTAAAGCAACCAGCAAGAAGGCTGCCTAACGCCGCCCCCATTTTCTTCCGTAAAAAAGGCTGCCCCTCAAAAGGCAGCCTTTGTTTTTTATCTTCATCCTCACACCGAATTAACACAACAATGGGTTGTAACGTTATTATTAATAACTACATTTGTATGATACCGAAAAAACGCACGCCATGATTACATACATTAAGATCAATGGGTTCAAATCCTTTCAAAACTTTGAGATGGAGTTTTCCCCGTTAACAGTTATCGCCGGCGTCAATGCTTCCGGCAAGAGCAATCTTTTCGATGCCTTGTTACTATTATCCCGACTGTCTGATAACGACTTGAGAACCGCCTTTGGAGAACAGCGGGGAAATCCCCTTGAATTATTCTCACAATATGGGCCAAATGAATATGCTGATGAAATGGAATTCATCGTTGAAATGCTTGTCAATAGGCAGGTGAAAGACAAATGGGGAGGGAAGGCAGAATTGAACCATACCCGACTTCGGTATAGGCTTATTATAAACCGAAAGCAGAATGACATCGGTCTTGAGGATCTATATGTGAAACATGAAAGTCTTGAAAAAATAAACCAAGATGATCCTTGGGTAAAAAAGTACATTCCCAGGAACGCCAGAATACTGACCAAAGCATTACGATCCGGTGGATCCAGAGATCCTTTTATTCGTACAGAAGCAGAGGGTGATACACTGGCCATAAAAATNNAATAAGGCAAGACGGAAAATCAGGAGGGAAAGCAACACCGGCAAACGCCATATCACAAACAGTGCTTGGAGGTATCAACTCTGTTGATTTCCCCCATGCTTTTGGTGCCAAAGAAGAGATGAAAGCCTGGCAGTTTCTGAAGCTGAATCCGGAAGACTTAAGAACACCAACCAAGCAAGAACCAGGTATTCGGGATGTCATTACCCCAAGTGGCAAGAATCTGGCCGCAGCTTTATTTCGGATTAAGCAAATGGATCCATACAGTCTGGTTCAAATCTCTCGAAAACTCAACAGTTTTTTACCCGAATTTATTGAAGTGAATGTCTATGACGACACGGCAGACAGGCAATTCATCATTAAACTCAAAGGGGATGATGGGCAAGAATTCTCATCAAGAGTTCTTTCAGAAGGCACCCTGCGTTTGTTGGCCTTATGTGTGCTTGAATTCGATGAGAAACACACAGGACTGCTGTGTTTTGAGGAACCAGAAAACGGCATTCATCCCTTCAGATTGAAAGCAATGGTGGAATTAATGAGGGATTTGAGTACTAGTTTTAAGGATATTGAAGCACCCCTTAGGCAAGTAATTGTTAATACCCACTCTGCCACTCTACTAAATGAGGTGCTACGTTGGAAAAAAGATAACACGGTATCCATCCACTTATCCATGTTGCGTTCTCTAGTAACTAACAAGAAGGACAAGCGACTTACATTAAATATCACAAAAATACTTCCTGCCCTCAAGGAGGATGACACACAGACAACCATTGGTTCGTTTCCTCAGGAAAGGAAGTTTACCGTTACCTCAATTAAGAATTACTTACTCACAGCTGATTTTTCCAATACAATTAAAGACATAGAGGAGAACTATGAGTAGGTTGTTTTATGCCGGATTGTTCACGGAGGGCACGACAGACATCCGTTTCCTTGAGGGTGTTGTCAAAAGAACGTTAACAGAAGTGGCCTTTGAATGTGTCGGGGATATTGAAATAGCGCTTCATATCATCACAGTACAAAAAACAGGTTTGAACTTTACGGAACAAGTTAAATGCGCCGCTCATATTGGGTGTGTCGAGTTTGGCATCAGCCTTTTATGTGTCCATACGGACGCTGACGACAGCACTGATCAAACCGTTCTTCAAAGCAAGTTTACCCCTGCTCATTTTATTATGAATGAAGTCGATGAACGGGAGTATTGTAAACTTATTACGCCGATTATTCCAGTTCATATGACGGAAGCATGGATGCTAGCAGACACTGATCTGCTCAGAAAAGAAATCGGAACAACACGAGCAGTTAACGAACTGGGATTATATCGTGATCCCGAAAGTATCGCTGATCCAAAAACAGTCATAGAAGAAGCCATTCGAATCGCCTACTCGGAGCGAACAAGAAGGAGAAGAAACGACCTGACCATTAGCGAATTATACTTACCAATGGGAAGAAAAATCAGCCTCGACATATTAGAACATTTAGATTCTTTTCGCCTATTTAAAAGCAGACTGAGAGAATCACTTCGTCAACTCAATTTACTGCACGACTGAAAGAGATCTCACCACCCTATGAAACTCCTCCATACCTCCGACTGGNNGGCAAGCACCTGAACAATTACGAAAGGCATCGTGAGCAACAGGCCGTGATGCAGGAAATCTGTGACATTGCCGACAGGGAGCAGATAGATGCCGTAATAGTGGCCGGAGATCTGTTTGACGGCTTCAACCCGCCCATTGAATCAGTCGACCTATTTTACAAGACCCTCAAGCGGTTGGCCAACAACGGCAAACGGGCGGTAATCGCCATAGCCGGCAACCACGACTCGCCCGACCGCATCGAAGCCCCCGACCCCCTGGCCAGGGAATGTGGAATTCTCTTCGTGGGCTACCCGCATACTGCAACGGCTTCCTTCGAGTTGGAGACGGGGCTGAAGGTAAGCCAAACCGACAAAGGCTTTGTTGAACTGCGGTTACCGGACTGCCAGGAGCCCTTGCGCTTGTTGCTCACGCCCTACGCCAACGAGCTGCGGCTGAAGACCTACCTGGGTGGGGACGACCCTGAAGAAGCCTTGCGCGGGGTTTTACACCACCATTGGACAACCCTGGCCAACCGCTATTGCGACAACAAAGGCGTCAACGTGCTGGTCACCCACCTCTTTGTGGCCAGGCAAGGCGATGACCTACCCGAAGAACCGGAGGACGAACGTCCCATCCTGCACGTAGGCGGCGCACAGGTGGTGTACACCGACAGTATTCCCCAGCAGATCCAATACACTGCTTTGGGGCACTTGCACCGCATGCACGTGGTGGATGCCACCCAAGGGCCGGTGGTGTATGCAGGCAGTCCTTTATCCTACAGTTTCAGCGAAGCCCATCAGCAAAAATTCGTGGTGCTGGTCGACGTGCAGCCTGGTAAACCGGCCACCACGACCCCCATTGAACTCACGCAAGGCCGGCCTTTGCTCAGGATGCGTGCCACCACGGTGGACGAAGCCGTCGATTGGTTGCAGCAGCATCCGAACAGCCTGGTCGAATTGACCATGGCCACCGACACCTACTTGAAGGCCGAAGAGCGCAAACGCCTCTATGCGGCACACGATGGTATTGTGATGCTGATTCCTGAAGCGCAACACCCCGATGCCGACGGCGAAAACCACCGCACCACCATCGATTTGACCCAAAACATGGAAGCACTCTTCAAGGCCTATTTCCGCAATGCCAAAGGCCAGGAACCCAGTGACGCCATCCTGCACCTGTTTAAAGAAATCTTGTCGGAAGAGGAGGACACCTTATGATACCCGTTTCATTAACCCTCCAAGGTCTGTACTCCTACCAGGAACGACAGACCATCGACTTCACCCGCCTCACCCAGGCCCACCTCTTCGGCATTTTCGGCACCGTGGGTAGCGGCAAATCGACCATCCTGGAAGCCATTACCTTCGCCCTTTACGGTGAAATCGAGCGACTGAACAAGAAAGACGACAAAAACTACAACATGATGAACCTCAAATCGAATGAGCTGTTCATCGAGTTTATCTTCAAGGCAGGGCCACAAGATAATACCTACATGGCCACGGTGAAGGGTCGCCGAAACAGCAAGCGATTTTCCGACGNNGCGTGATGCCTACGCTTGGGTCGACGAGGCATGGAAGCCCATCGAGGTCGAACAACTGGAAACGATCATCGGTCTGAAATACGACAACTTCAAACGCACGGTGATCATCCCCCAGGGCCGTTTCCAGGAATTTTTACAGCTGGGCAACACCGACCGTACCAAGATGATGAAAGAGTTGTTCAACCTCGACAAATTTGAGCTCGCCGGCAAGGTGGCCATCCTGGACGCCAGGAACAACAAAAAGTTGGAGCTCCTGAAGGGACGACTTCAAGAACTGGCCGATGCCCAAGAAGACCAGCTGGAGGTGTTGAAAACAGCGTTGGAAACCCTCAAACAGGCGATCAACGACTTGACGGCTCAACACGCAACCTTAAAACGTCAGGAAGAGGCACTCAGAGCCTTGAAAACCCTGACGGAGAAAATCAAGGTTGCCCGGCTAAATGTTGACAGTTTTAAAGCGCAGGAAGCCGACATCAACCGGTTGGAATCGCGCCTACAAGCCTACGAATACTGCCTGATACACTTCAAACCGGGTTTGGACGTGGTTAACGCTCTTGAAGCCAAGGAGACCGCACTGGCAAACAGCCTCCAGACAGATGAAGCCACACGCTCCCGTCTCCAAAGTCAGTTATCAGATGTCATAACCGCTTTTGAATCAGCCAAGAAAGCCTACGAAAACCGGGACACACTCAAACAGCAGGCTGACGACCTGGCCACCATCGCCAGCATTCGTCAACAGACGGAAAAGGCTGGTCTATTGTCCGGACGCATTGAAGCCGGCAACAAACAGCTGGAAGCCACGCTCCAGCAGATTACCGCATTGACGAAAGACCAAAAGACGCTCACAGCTATATTAAACGACCAGAAAGCCGCGTTGCCCGACATCAAACGCCTGATGGAAGCCAAATCTTGGTTTGAGGAAGAGGCAAAGCTCGTCACCGCTGGCAACAGCCTCCAAAAAGAGCGCCAGGACATCGAAAAAGCCTTGCAAGATGTGGACGAGAAGCGGTTGCTAAAGGTGCAGGAAGCCGGCATCGACCGCCTGGATGTGTCGTCCACGCTGACGGTATTGTTGGATGAACTGAGTCATCACAAAGAAGCGCTTCTGCGGGAAACCGACACCTTACTCGACCAACAGCGTCATGTCATGGTGCAATCCAAGCTGGAAGATTACGCCGCCAACCTCTCGGAAGGACAGCCCTGTCCCCTCTGTGGCTCACTGTCTCACCCGGCGCCGCTCAACGCCCAACACGTTTCCGAGGCCATGGATGCTCTGCAGCTCCAGCTTGATGACATCAAAAAAGCCATTGCCCAGGTGGATCAGCTTGACAAAGCCTGCCGGGAACTGCAAGCCACCCGCCGCTTGCAGGAGGATCAACTATTAAAAATCACTGAAAAACAACGGGAACACGAAACCGTTCTCTTGGGACACAAAGACCGGTTCCGTTGGGAGGAATACCCGAACAAAGCCGTTGTAGACGCTGCTTTGGCCTCATATGATGCTCTCCATAAGCTGGTACGGGAGAACGAAATGGCGTTGGAAACCCATGCCCGACAGTTGGATGAAGCGACGAAGCAAAAAGACAGGTATGGTTCAGCCTTGGAGGGGTTTCGCAACGAGGCTGCCGGGTTGCAGGCAGCCATCAAGACACTGACAGCCCAGCTCAAGCGGCTGGTGCTGACCGATTATGCAGCGCAGTCCTTGGCCGAACTTGAACAGAAACGGATAGCTTTTTTAGACGAATACAAGGCTGTTGAAAGCACCTATCAACACACACAAGAGACACTCAACACCCTACAACAGCAGTTGAACACCTTAAAGGGTCGCATGGAGGCGAACACCCAACAGCTGGAGCAGGAACGTACAGCCTTGCAGCAGACAAGGGCCTCACTGCAGGCAGCCTTGGAACAGTCGGACTACGCATCGTTGGCTGAGATAAAGGACGTGCTAAGCCAGG
>DOBD01000089.1 GCA_003506275.1 Bacteroidales bacterium
CGATTCCATTCGTGACAGCCACGTGGGTGCCCGTAAATCGTTGGTCTTGCTACCGGATAACTCCGTGATTGTCAACAATACCTACCGCAACTTTTACACCAAATTCGACGCACAAGGCCGATTTGTCAAACAGTTCAACCTAACGACCACCAAGGGAAAAGTTNNATTTTGGGCGTGCTCGACCAAAACATGCTATTCTGCGCCATCGACGACCCAGGCAACATGTACGTGGTCAACAACAACGGCACCTGGCTCAAAACACTCAAATTCACGTTCATGGACAGGCAAATCATCGCCCTTCCCCAACGCAAGCTAGCCGTGGTAGGATGGACATTGAATGATAAAGAAACCTCCTCCTTGGTTTCCCTGGTTGACTACACCACCAACACCCAGAAAATCATTTGGGAACGCCGAAAAGCCAGGATATTCCCTGTCATGCCCTACTACCTATTCTCCATCGAAGAACCCATTGTTGCCAGCGTTGGCGATAAGCTGATGGTCGTCGACGTCAAAGCCGGCGAGATGCTGCTCTACGACCTCAACGGCAAACGCCTGGGCCAAACGCCCATTAATTGGAGGGGAGAACTCATCTCGGTGAAAGCCCAGCAGGCCAAACTACGCAAGACCATGGAGGCCATTGAAAAATTCCCCATCGACAAGCCCCGCGACAATTATACAGTCGAAGAACTGACATCCTTCAAGTCACAAAGTTTGGCCAACCTGCAACGCGAACTGGACAACGTAAGAACTCCCATCGTTGAACCCAGCGTCGCTACCGTGATCAAGGACTCCGACGGCAACCTGCTTTTTTTCGAATACCCCAAAACCAAAAACGGCAATAACTTTCACGTTTGGGTATACGCCAACGGTGGTGAATTCGTCTGTGAAAGCACGTTTGTCTGCGATGACTACGACCTCATCATCAATCCGGACCGCATGGTGTTCAAGGACGGCTACCTGTACAGCCTCCAAAACCTTAAAAACGCCACCGACATCCCCATGAGGCTGGTCCGCTTCAAACTAACACTTCCGTAAAAAAGGGTTTCCATATCACCTAAACCTCCCTACCATGAAAAAAAGCGTTCTGTTTCTCCTTTCATGCTTACTTTGTCTATCGGTTGCCTGTTCCGGTAAAACAGACACCACCAACGACACCCTCACCGACATACCCGAAGACGCCATCCCCTTCGAGTACGATGTCACCATGACGAAATTCATCCTATTGAAGGGTATGTTGAATGACTCCCTACCCATGGACATCATTTTTGACACCGGTACGCCGGATGGTATCGTCGTTTCCGACTCGCTGAGGGGTTTGATCCCCTCGGTGGTCAATGTGCAGGTTGGTCATCTGACCCGCCCTATGACCGTTCATTTCACATCGCGCGATAACCCTATCTTCACGCACTACCTGGGGCCCAACGGAGCCATCCTCAGTTGGCGTTACTTCGAGGATCAACGCTTGAAAATCTCCTTTCAACACACATACCTGCACGTGATGGATTCCGCCGAAACAGTGACAGGGTATGACAGCGTCTCTCTCTACCGCCATCCTATTTATCCCAACTACCTCCTGGCACCGGTTTCCATTTACACGCAAGGCAAGGTCATTCCTGTCCGCCTACTCTTCGACACCGGCACCAACGTTTTTGCTTCCAACCTGTATCCCGAACTGGGCCTCACCTACGGATTGAAACTAGACAGCTCCTACTTTGAGAATGGGAAACAACCCTTCAAGGAAGGCTTCCAGCTCAAATCCGATTCCATTGGCATAGGCAAGATGAACGTCCCCACAGGCCGATTTGGGGTGGGATTCTATCAACATCGCCGCAACGATCAACACTTTGACGGATTGCTGGGCACCCTCTATATGGAGCACTATGACATGGTACTGGACTTCGAACGCTTCGTCCTGTATCTGAAGGCCAGAACCGACACGCTGGAAGACAAAATGGAATGGCATTATTTCTAATAATCAACTAAATACACCAAAATGAAATCAACGCAAATCGTAGGAGACCGTCAGGCCTCCAGAAAATCCACAGCCCTATTGCTTGCCGTGGGATTCATGACACTGACCGCCTCAACAGGCACAATGGAAGCCGCCGGCCCCCAACCCACCAGCAAACTCACCGTTTGTAACTTCAGTAACGTGGGCAAGGAAGTAACCCTGCCACTAAGCAGCCTGGTTAGCAGCTGCACCCTGGTGCGCCTGGAAAACAGCGATGAAGCCCTGTTTAAACCGTGGTACACAACGATCACCAACAAATACATCGGTGTGCGCCAACAAGGCTCTCAGCCCTACAAACTATTCGATCGCTCCGGCAAGTTCCTGGGTAACGTTGGTGCCGTGGGCAACGGCCCCGGTGAATACGCCATCGCCGTCTACGATGACTTGATTGATGATGCCAACGAACGCGTTTACCTGGCTCCCATAACAGGCTCCAGCATCCTGGTTTACGACACCAAGGGCAAGTTCCTCAAAAAGATCGAGGCGCCCAATGGTTTGCACAAACCCAGACTACACCTCTCTGCCAACGGTATCCTCTCTGTTATCCACATGCCCTTTGAGGGCGACAAGGCCATGGTCATGCAATTTGATGCAAACGGCAAGCTCATCAAACAGCTCCCCCCCAGGAAAGACCTGCTTGTCAGAAATTTCGATGGTGAGATTTTCAACACCCGCAATACCCAAGCCTTCGAAATGCAACACACAAGTTGTGACACCCTCTTCCATTACGACGTCAAGACCAACGCCCTTCGCCCCGTATTCACCATGAAGGTGAAAGAAGAAATGACCAATTTCAAGCAGTACATCGAGTTACCCCGTCACTACGCCACCTACATTTTTGGAAAAGGCCGGGTTCTAACCGACAAGAAAAGCGGAAACTCCACCTATTTTAATGTGGTCAATGATTATTACGGCAACATGTCCACGCCATTCTCCATTATGCACGTCAGAAACGGCCACTATGTGTGCAATCTGGAACCAGGCCAACTGATGACAGCCATCGAAAACCGCTTAAAAGAAAACAGCTGCACCGCCAAAGACAAACAAACCCTCACCAAGCTGCTTGACACCCTCGATGAAAACAGCAACAACCTGGTGTTTATTGGGAAGTTGAAGTGAGTAATTTTCTTACTCATTCTTAATGCATCTCACCGAGAAGGCATCGGATTTGTAGCCTTCACCAATGTAGGCGCTTCCCATCCAGGAGACCAGCCCCATGGTGTAGGCGTTGTAGTCCTGGGTGGCAGGTGTGGAGGTCCACCACCAACCTCTGCTCCGCAAGGTCCTGAAGATGGCAGCTGAACCGTCACGGGTGCCACCGGGCAGGGCTGCAAACCCCCAATCCATGGCATCGGTGTTGGGACTTTCCCAATGGGTGGTGCCTGCTTCCTTGAGTTTGCCACCAGCCAGTTCTGAGCCGCCCAGGTAGTCAACCAGGGCTTGCCAATCGGCCTGAGTGGGGACTCGCCAGCCTTCGGGGGCCAACTTACCCGTATTGACCGCGTACCAGTTGTAAAGCAGGCCGTAGGTGTCTTTGTTGGAAGAGTTGTTGGCATACGTGCTGTAGCCAGGCGTTGTACTGTGATAACCGGAAATGACACCAATAGAGGTACCGTCGTTGTACTTGGTGGTTTTGAGGTTTTCCACCATCCAGGTTTGTGACCCGATTTTGATGGTGTGGTACACATTGCCATCAGCATCCACGACGCTGTCGGTGCTTTGCGTGTTGAAACAGATCAGCGGCCCGTAACTGACACCGGTACTGTTTTCCGCGAAGGATCGCAGGTAGTACGTGGTTCCCGGGGTCAGCGTATCCAGCTCTAGCCAATGGGCATCCGTTACCCGAGTGGAATCGAAAGTCGCCACCTGGGCGTTGATCACATCGGGCAGGGAGTCTGTGCTACTCAAGCAAACGCCCAGGCGTTTAAGGATGCCACCGGCTTCAACCACCTGCACCCCGATGGAAGCCGTGGTCTGACGCACCGCCTTCAAGCCGGTGATCAACCTGGCCGGGTAATCCTTGAGGCAGCGCACGGAGAGGCCGCATCCCGGCTCAAATTGGGTTGTAAAGGCGTAATTATCCACCACAAACGCTTCGTAATAAGGGTTCGTATCCCAAGCGTAGCGAGTGGTCGACCACCAGTTGGCGCATTCGCCCCAAAAAGCGGTTTCACCCGTGGGCAAACGGCGGCCGGCAGGAGTGGCCGAGAAACCACTCACATCGTTGCCTGCACCGATCCAGTACTTCCAACGGATGTTGTCGGCTGTCTTAAATTTCCAGGCTACCACTTCGTCGTCATCCTCCTCGTATCTCAATCGATTCAATAAGGTATCCCATTCCGTGGCAGTCGGCACGTGCCAACCCTTGGGTGCCAGCTTTTGTGTCTGAACAGCCAGTTGGTTGTACAAATAGCCATCAACTCCCACTGTGGCCAAGCTGTCATACAGGCAACGAGCCGCTGTCGTCAAGGCATACCAAGCGGTCGGGCTGTTCACTTCAGGAATCAACGTGCCATCGTTAAAGCGGGTCACCCGTAAGTTCTCCGCCATCCAGATCTGGCCCCCAATTTGCACAGTCGGGTAAACCTGGCCATCCACATCGGTGACCGTACCGGCATCAACCGGACTAACCATTTTCACAGCGCCATAGGCCAAGCCAACGCCGTTTTTGGCATACGCCCTGACGTAGTAGGTTGCTCCCGCTTCGAGGCCAGTCAACACCGTACAGAAAATACCATAGCCTTGTTCCGTCACCACAACAACACTGTCGGCCATGGTCGGCACAGGGTTGGTGCGGCTCCAACAGAATCCGCTTTCCACCACACCCTCACCGCCATCGCTGATTACCCGACCTTCCAGACCGGCCCTTGTCGCCCTACCGGCCTGTATCATGCCGGTGATCACTGTCGGGGCTTGATTCATCACACAGCGTACCGACATGGCATTACCAACGGTATTGCCACTCAGTCCTACACCCCAGGTCTGCATTTCTGCCGTTGCCAGGAAGGCGTTATAACTGCTTTTGGCCGGTACTGAACCATTCGGTCGGGGTCGAGGCGCACTGGGCATTTCAGCCATGGTACTGGTCCAGAAAGAAGCATACTCCAGCCGTCCGTTGTATTCGCCCCAACCAAACACACCGGCGCCAAGCGCAGCAAAACCCGTTGAATCGTACCGCAACAGGGGCAACGTATCCCAACNNNNGTGGCCACATGCCAGCCTTTGGGCGCCAACTTGCCCGACAAGACGGCAAAACCATTGTACATGGCACCAAACGGCAAGGCATTCGACGAATCGTTGTCGTACCAGCCAAAAGCACCGTCCATCGCCTCATACGACGACCATTGTTCCGGATCCGCTATTTTAAACAGGGGCGTACTGTCGTTGAAGCTGGAGGCCCTCAGGTTTTCTGCCATCCATACCTGTCGCCCTATGGTCACCGTCGGATAGGCATAGCCATCTCCGTCGACGCAACGGTAAAAAGGAAAAGCCAGTGTGTCATCCCCAGCAGGAGCTACCACCCGCACGCTCTTGTTTCCTTCGGCCAGGGCTGTGATTCTGAGCCAGTCACCTGGTTCGAAATACAGGTAAACCACCTTGCCCTGCTGAACGTTGGAGGCTTTAATCCATGTTGCTTTTTGCGTTTGTTCATCATTAATCGGTTGTGATGCAGCATTAAACTGATGATCGACCAATTGGATCAACCCCACTTCCGGTGCCGTACTGACCACCTTGCCCGAATAGCGTTGTTGAGACGTCGTAACAACGACATAGGCCAAGCCATGAGAAAGATGATCGATTGTATAGCTATTTCGTCCTTTTTCAAGGCGGATTGACTGCTTGAGCAAGACCCTTCCCGCCAGATCAACCACATCCAGGCGCGCCTCCTGGGCTGTCTCCGATTCGAACGTCATTGTACACCGACCATCTGACGAAGGATTGGGCGAAAGGATCAATCGTTGTTCGGTGCCTTTAGACGGACCAGACATACCAACAATCACATCCACCAGTTTCAGGATATCCTGAAACTGNNCCAGTTTAACCACGGTATCCTGGGTCATGTTTTCCACAAACACCGAATCCAGTACCACCGTATCGGCCGTAGCCTCACAAACCAGGGTATACTCTAAGGCCTTAAGCGGTTGAGAGGTTCCCATCATCAAGACGACCATCACGGTCAATACCATCAACAATCGGGCATTCGTTGTTTTCATTGGTGCATTAGTTAGGGTTATTTTCATTCATGTT
>DOBD01000104.1 GCA_003506275.1 Bacteroidales bacterium
TTCGGTCCGGCCAGGCGGTGGGGGTTGTTCCCAGCCATTTCCTTCCGTTGGAACGTGTCCGACGAAGCCTTCATGGACGCCATACCCTGGGTTTCCATGTTATCCATCCGTCCCTCACTTGGTTTGGTGGGTAATCAACCCGGCAGTGAATACCTTTATTTCAGCCGGTATGCTTCAGGTCCTTCGTACAACAATGGCCCTTCCATTTATCCCAATAACATACGTCTCAATAACCTCAAATGGGAGGAAGTGGAGAAATGGAACGTTGGTTTCGACTTCGGACTGTTCAGCGACAAACTGTACGGTGATGTCAACCTGTATTACAACAAAACCACCGACCTGCTGATGGGCGGTCGTGGGATACCTTCTTCCTCCGGGTATACTTCCTTGAGCTATCAGAATACCGGTAGCATGGAGAACAAAGGGTGGGAACTCAACCTGCAAACCAACAAGGTCATCAAATCCGGCAAATTCAGCGCCGACGTCAACGTAACTTTCGCCAACAACCGTAATGAAATCACCAGCATGGATCCAACGATTCTGAAGACCATGAGCAGCGAATTCTATTACAACAACGGTGCTTACCTGACGCGTGTGCAACTGAACAACCCCTTGGGATCCATTTATGGCTTCAAGTATGATGGTGTTTATCAGTACAGCAAGTACAGTGATGTCGAGGTGCCTGGTGTAAGTGGTCCCAATGCTCCGGTAGTCCGTAACGCCAATGGTGACGTTATCTATATGAAAAACGGTGAAGCCAAACCCATGTATTTCGCCTATGGCACTACCTCGGCTTATGAATTCGTAGGAGGTGATGCCAAATACAGGGATATCAACAACGATGGTAACATCAACGAGTTGGACATCGTTTACCTGGGTAGTTCTCTGCCTATCATCACTGGTGGTTTCGGCTTCCGTCTCAGTTACGGCCGTTTCTCTATCAACAACCAATTCAACTTCAGGGTAGGCAATAAGGTGGTGAACAGAGGCCGTATGAATGCCGAAAAAATGTACAACAACGAAAATCAGAGCATGGCCGTGTGCTGGCGCTGGCGTGTGGAAGGTGACAACACCTCTATTCCAAGAGCCTTGTATAACTACGGGTATAACTGGTTGGGTAGCGACCGTTTCGTTGAAGACGGCAGTTTCCTCCGCCTCAACTACACCAATCTGCAATACTCCGTTGATCCCAACCTTGTTCGTCGGTTTGGACTGACTCAACTCAGTTTGAACATGAGTGTGAACAACGTCTTCCTGCTGACCGGCTATTCAGGCGCTGACCCCGAAGTTGGCTACGGCAGCTATGGTATTGCCACCGACAACAGCCAGACGCCTCGATCCAAATCCTTCACCGCTGGTATCATTGCTTCCTTCTGATAAACCGATATGACCATGAAGTCCATAGTTAAACATACAGCCCTTTCCCTCTGCCTGGCCGTCGGCCTGGGATCCTGCTCCGATTTCTTCGATCTTCTGCCTTTGAACGAAATCGTACTCGAATCGTACTATACCGAAGAAAACGATATCACAAGCGTCATCAATTCCTGTTACGCGGGATTGCAAAGTCAAGATTGCATTTTGCGCATGGCTGTTTGGGGCGAATTCCGCTCCGACAACATTTCTGAGGGATCAGGGACCTCCAACGAGGATGTACAATTATTGAGGGAGAATATCCTGCCCACCACCGCTTACGCCGAATGGGCTCCCTTCTACAGCGTCATCAACCGGTGCAATACCGTTATGTATTACGCGCCCCTGGTACAACAACGTGACCCCAATTACACGGAGTCGGAAATGCGGGCCAACCTGGCTGAAGTCAAAGCACTCAGGGCATTGTGTTATTTCTACCTGATCCGTGCCTACAGGGATGTTCCGTTTGTCACTGAACCTTCCATCGACGACGATGTCAAGAAATACCGTATTGCTGCCACCCCATTCGATAGCATCATCGGTTTTCTTGTCACTGACCTGGAGGCTGTGAAAAACGATGCGGTTCGCCGCTACGCCGATAAATCGGCCAATACGGCCCGCATGACCCGCACCGGCATTTACGCTCTGTTGGCTGACCTGTACCTTTGGAAAGGTGATTACGACGCCTGTGTCGAAAGTTGTGACCAGGTTATTGAGGCCAAACTGAACCAATACAACGAAGAGGTAGCCCTGTATGGCAACAACACCGATGTGGAGTTGTTCAAGGAATACCCCCTCATTTCTCAACATGCCAGTGGTAGCACCCGTTCAGGTAATACCTCCACACGCATTTTTGGAGAAGGCAACAGCTTTGAAAGTATTTTTGAATTGAATTTTATCACCAACCAGCAGGTAGGCAACGGATTCATCAATAGCTATTATGGATCGAATAATACCCGCGTCGGACGTGTGAGTGCCACGCCTTTTCTGTCTGAAAACGTAGCCACCGGTGCCAACAAGTTGTTCAAGAATACGGATTGCCGGTACCTGGAGTTCATGGAAAAGTCCAACACACAGTACGGTATTTGCAAATATACCCGTACGTCCAACGTGTTTGATTCTCCCTTGGCTTCCTCGGCCACTTCACCGGCCGTTTCGGCCGTCAGACGAGCCGACAATTTTTCCAATTGGATAATATACCGGTATACCGATGTGCTCTTGATGAAGGCTGAAGCTCTGATTCAACAGGGTAAAACCATGGTCAACGATACGGTGGCACCGGCCACGACCATGAAACCCTACATGCAGTCGGCTTTCCGATTGGTATCAGCCGTGTACAATCGTTCCAACAACCTGACCAATCTTAGTACCGATACCTTGAAGTACGCTGATTATGCGGCGACAGTGGCCACCATGGAAGATCTGGTGCTCAACGAACGGCAACGCGAGCTCATGTTTGAAGGCAAACGTTGGTTTGACCTTGTTCGCATGGCCAGACGACAGGGTAACAACGACGCTCTCATCACCCACGTCATCAAGAAGCAGAAATCGAACACCAATGCCATTCGTATCAAATTGGGTACAGCCGATGGATTGTACTTCCCCTATAGTGAGAATGAACTGAAACTCAATCCTGAGTTGAAGCAGAATCCTGCTTACGATAACGACAAGTCATCAACCATATCCGAATAAAACCACCATGAACAATCGAGTCAAAACATCCAAACGGTCGGCATTCATTCTTGCCCTGGTGCTGCAACCGCTGCTGTGGACAAGTTGCGTGGACAATGATCCCATATTGGACAACTACTACACCTTCACCGGAGAAATGGTGTCCAACTTTCTTACGAACCGCAGCGAATACTCCTCTTTCGTAGAGATTCTCGAACGGGCCCACCTAATCGACGAACTGGCCACATACGGGGAATACACGTGTCTGGCTCCTACCAATCAGGCCATCAGTGAGTACCTGGCAGAGAAAGGCCGCAGTGCCATCGCCGAGTTGACCGATGCCGAATGCGATACCATCGCCAGGACACACTTACTCAAAGGTGCGTTTTATACCACAGACCTGGAAGACGGAGCCTTGCCTACGACCAACTATATGGACCGCTACCTGATTTATTCCTCTGATTCCATTCGGGTAGACGGAGACTTGACAGTAGCCTACTACATCAACAAGAATGCAGAGATGATCATCAGGGACGATTCTGTCGAAAACGGTGTTGTCCACACACTCAGCCGGGTCATCATGCCCAGCAACCAGTTCTTGCCTCAAATGATGGCCGAAGACACCGCTATTTCCATTTTCGTTGATGCGTTGAGAATAACAGGACTTGACAGGCAGATGGAAGCCTTCATCGATGAAACCTATTCGGTGGGTCCCGATTCCCTGGATCTGAAATTGATTTTTAATTCGGCCGGTGAACGCCCCGCTGACTATCCTGCCGTGCGCAAATTTTGCTTCACCGCCTTTGTTGAACCGGATGCCGTATACCGTAAAAAAGGCATCAATTCAGTAGAAGACTTAATTCAGAAGCTGACGTCCAAAGAACTGGCTATTCACGATCCATACAACCGTTACCTCTACAACGACGATTACCGCAATCCGAACAACGTTGTTTACCGTTTTGTCGCCTACCACTTGCTTGACAGACTGGGCAACTACGACGATTGGACGGTCACCAGTAAGATCCGCAATGCCCAAGCCGTGTATGATCACCTGGACCCCCAAGATTATTATGAAACCATGTGTCCCTTCACCATGATGAAATTCCAGACTACCAGAGATGGAGAACTGTTCATCAATCGACGTCGTGTGAACGAAGGAGCCAATGCCGACCGCAATGCCTCAGATCCCTATGCGACAGCAGTTCGGGGCGTGAGGGTTTACCAACCTTCCCAAATGGCCGGTGTCGACCAAAGCGCTCTCAATGGTGTATATCATTATATTGACGACCTTTTGATATACGATGCCAAGACGGCGGATGCCCTGAACACGCGTATGCGTATGGATGCTACGACCTTATCACCTGATTTCATGAACAATGTGGGTAGGGGCCGTACTAAACCCAATGTGGCCTCACAAGTGGTGACCCGTTACAAACCAGGTTATGTCAAGAACTTTATTTTCACTGACCAGACCCAAATGGGGTTGCGCATCGACCCTCTGTGGTCACCCAGTTACCAGTGCGATGGATTGGACTTCTTAGGGCAGTATGACTTTGCGGTCAAGATTCCTCCCGTGCCGGAAGGTACCTATGAGATCCGAATTGGACTGAACACTGACCCGAGACGTGGTATCGTGCAAATTTACCTGGACAACAAAGCCTGTGGCATACCCATCGATATGCGACTGTCAAAATATTCCAATCCCAAGATCGGAGCCCTTGCAGATACGGATGATGAAGAAGAAAACCGACGCAACGACAAAGACCTCAGGAACCGTGGTTTTATGAAGGGTCCCGACTCATGGATGCCCGGTGAAGGCAAGACTGAAACTCACCGTACCTACTATAACTCGGTGCGCATCATTCTGTCCACCGAATACCTGAAGGAAGGGGAGGTTCATTACATCCGATTCAAGTCGGTCATTGACAATCCTTTGGCTCTGTTGCCCTTTGATTACCTTGAACTTTGCCCCAAGAGTGTCTATGACAATCCTGAAGGTGAGGATACCCACTAACCGTCGAAAACACGCATTTGTATGAAGACATACCCTCTAAACATGAAACGATTCTACCTGGCAGCTTTGAGCATCGCCCTGCTGACCATCGGCTGTACGGAATCCTGGGACGATCACTACGCCAAAAGCCCTGAGGCGACCGTTGAAGAAACCCTTTGGGATCAATTGCTCGTACAGGACAACCTGAGCGACTTCAGAGCCGTACTTGACAGTGTCAAGGTGATGAATGGGCGTAAAATCACGCACATCTCCTACTCAACCCTCCTGCAAAAACAATTTTTCACCGTTTTCGCACCCGTCAACGGCACGTTCAACAAAGATTCTCTCCTGGCTCTTTGCGCCACCTATGCCGGCAATGACTTGGTTGAAAAACGCTTTGTCATGAACCATTTGACCAGGACTCCCTATTCCTATGCTGCACAAATCGACAAGATGGCCCGCATGCTCAACGGTAAGTACCTGCCTTTCAGGGATGAAAGTCTAGCTGGTGCGTCCATTGTGGTCGGGCAGTCCAATATCCTGGCCAGAAACGGTTTGATTCACGTTGTCAGTGCTCAGGTACCTTATGTTCTGAATATCTACGAAAGCTTGATGTACCTGCCTCAGTTCGAAAGTATGGGTCAATACCTGTTCACGTATGAGAAAGACTCTCTGGATGAAATCACCAGTGTAAATGCCGGACTCAACCAGGACGGTGTGATTGAATACATAGACTCCGTATTGATTGAAAAGAACGAACTGCTCAACTATTTCGGTTTTATCAATTCAGAGGACAGCGCCTATCGGATGGTTGCTCCGACCAAAGCCGGCTGGGACAGGGCTTATGCCAAGGCCGCTGCTTACTACAATTTTGCTTACATCCCCGGCGCAGATTCCCTGAAAAAGTACTGGACCAACTTTTCTCTGATGAAAGACCTGTTCTTCAACTGGAATCTTCAAGACTCTCCCAATGATTCGCTGATCACCATGCAGTATAGAGAACGGACGCCTGAATTGCATGTTTTCTACAAGCCCTTCGAAACCGGTGGCATTTTAGCCAACGCCAGACCGCTGCAAACCAGCAACGGTTTGATATACGAAGTGGATGAATGGCCCTATGATATTGAACAGGTCTTTTTCACCCCCATCGTGGTGGAAGCGGAGATTGAAAAGAACATTCATACCCTTGATAAGGAAAAGTTCAAGTTTTACCAACGCCAGAAGTTTGCTGACAGCATTTCCAATGACGGGTATCTGTCGGTTTTTCCCATCCGCAATACAGACAAGCCTGATATTACGTACAAT
>DOBD01000172.1:0-167 GCA_003506275.1 Bacteroidales bacterium
CTTTACCGTCGAGCGAGTACTGAATTTTCTGTACTTGATAGACGCAATTGTCGGAAGCAATCTTCGACTTGATACCCACCAGATTCAGGTTCTTGGTAGAGAAACGGATCACCAGGTAATCAGGGTTGTTGAAATAAGCAGCGGG
This sequence comes from Bacteroidales bacterium, assembly GCA_003506275.1. Lineage (GTDB taxonomy): Bacteria > Bacteroidota > Bacteroidia > Bacteroidales > UBA1402 > UBA8389. The sequence continues at coordinate 146 of DOBD01000172.1, forward strand.
GGTCTTTCTTACCATGCAGTAG
>DOBD01000172.1:177-12728 GCA_003506275.1 Bacteroidales bacterium
TACATCAAGCCTACATTGGTTGTATCCACGGCGTGGTTGGCAACACGGTTGGCAAACGTCTGATTATTGCCAGTGAGGTGGCAGAAATCCCAGGCCATCACATACGGAGCTTGCACAAAGTGAGCCGTCAGAGTGAGGTTGTCGGTCAAGGTATCAACACGGATCAGCGAAGTATTGCCATCGCCCCAACCGGTGAACTCATTGATGGCGTGCAAGTCAAGTGTCGTTGTAATGACATCACCAGCGTAATATTGATCCTGTTTGGGGGTGATGGAGTAAGAGGCTGTGTTCGTGCCCTTCAGGTTGATGGTCACGGTGCGTGTCATCAATTCTTCATAGTAGGCCACCAGGTTCACATCAGCTGTGATGGTAAAGGTGTAGGGATTTGCGGTGGAGATGACATTTCCTGACGTGTCCTTCCAACTCTTGAAGGTAAAGCCCACCACGTCAGAAGCTGTGACAGTTACCTCGGCGCCGCTTTCATACACACCTTTCATGGGTGTGACAACGGCTTGTTCGATGGAGGCTGACGCTTCGAAGGAGCGGGGATTGTTGTAACTCAACACCCAACGGGGGTCACCAATCGGGCCACCGTCACTGCCGGCCGTTGCCAGGGGGTTGTTGAACAAATAGGAGAAATCACCGCTGGCCGGGTCGGTAAAATCAGCAAAGCTGACACCCAGCTCTTCCATGGTGTACTGGGGTACGGTATCCAAGGAAAGAAACTCGCCATTGCCCAGATCGTCCAGGGATTGACCGGCCTTCCAGTCACGATAACCTTGTATCACGTTGTTTTTTGCCGAGATCATCCCATAGCGAGCCACCACCAATTTGGGAGCCGCAAAAGAAGTATCAGCCAGATTCCTGTCGTTCACCCAATTGGGAAGGACAATCAGGTTGTTGTTGATGTTGAACTGCGCTTCTTCTCCCAAATAAGTGCCCGGAGAAATCAATCCACCACTCAAGGAGGTAGCTGTCACCGTGTTGTTCTCAAAATTGATGACAGCGTTACGCCCCTGGCTGGGGTCGGCGTAGTTCATGGTGAACAACGACTTGACATAGGGCATGTCATAGAACGTGTTGTTGCGGAAGTTCAGTTCAACGGGCAAATGGCCGAAGTAGATGATGGGCCAGTTGTTACCGCTGGTGTAGGTGGTGTTGTGCACCAGGCAGTTGCTCATTTCAAAGTAGTCGACGTCACCGCAACTTGTGAATACAATCGAGTCATTGCCAGCCGCATCTTTGATGTTGTCCGGTTTGACACTACGGAACACACTACGCACGCTCTCGGTGATCTCGCAGTTACGGAAGATCAGGGAGTCCATGCTGGCGTAAATCTTGTTGAAGTAGATGATCTGTCCGGAAGAGCCACCTGGACTACGGTACTGCAGGTGCAGGTTTTCAAAAATCAAGCCGTAGGTAGTGCCTTCGGCGAGTGAAACCCCGTTGATTTCAATTTGAATCTGCGGTAAGGAATCAGGGTTCTCTCCTCTGAAGTAGAAGCGGCCACCGGCGGCTGGTAAGGTCACCCGGCCGATGTTCAGGACTAAGCCACCGTTGTAATTCACAGTGAGCGTATCACCGTCGGCCAACGCGCTAAAGGCTGTCGTGAATTCTGACTTGGTGGTCACTTTGGTGTTTTTCGCTTGCAGAGCAACCGAAAAACACATCATCGTAACGATGAGTAAAGAGGTCAATTTTTTCATAAGCGTATCAATTAAGGGTAAGTAATGATCTATTCGTTGTCGCCCACCAGGTTCCAGTCCACCCAATAGCCGCCAGCTTCGATGGTAGCCCTGATATCGGCCTGCTTGGCCGCTGGGTATTTGGGTACCACCTTGTCGGCAATGATGGAGGCGCCTTGCGACGGATAACGCCTGGCCATCTTGATCAGGTAGCTGTACGAACGGCCTTCCCCGGTATATTCCAGGAGGTATTCGTCGGCCAATGCCATGTCATAGAGGCGAATGCGTTCGTTTTCAGTCAGGGTATACCCTGCATCCGTAGGCTTGGGCAAGCGGTGGGCGGCGCCACGTACACAACCCACGATACCCACGTCACCGTAGCCCCCGTTGTCACCAAACCAACTGGCGTAGTAGGGACTCCAGGAAGCAGGCAGGTAGCTGGCATAGGTGTAGGAATTGGTGACACCCCGGTTGAGGATGCATTCGGCTTGCTCCCAGTTGCCCAGGTGGTTTTCAGCCTCAGCCAGGAGAAAATGGTAGTCGTGCCCCCGTTGCAGAATGATGGTGGGCATGATTTCAAACAAACGGTTGCGGAGAAACTGCCCCCTGTGGTAGTAATTCTTGGTGAAACAGGTATCGCCGCCGATAACGTTCATGCAGAGCCGTTGTGTCAACCCTCTGATGTCTTCCTCCGCATATTTACCTATGGCGAAACGCGAAGGTCTCAGGAAATACTGTCCAGGATAGGTGGGACAGAAATAGGATACCAAGCGGTTGGTTTGGTCATTCTGATAATCGTACATGATACCCGAAATAAACTGGTACTTGAAACCCATCTGCTCCGTGAAAAACTGGGTGTGGTAATTGCCCGTCAAGGGGATATTGCATGAAAACAGGTAACCGGGAGTGTCGTAGTAAGCATCGGCAGGTTGGTTTTGGATCGTGTAGAGGTATTCCAGGATGTTGTCTCTGATCCACAACCAATCCTCTTGTCTTCCCCGCCAGGACAACAATTCGGCTTTCAGCAACAACCATTGAGGCACCAGGTAGTTCCAATGCCTGTATTCGTCCTCGTTCTGGCTTTCAGCGTCAAGCCAGGCAACCCAGTTCATGGTCAGGTTGGCCGGTATGATGGAGTCTCCGTACAGGCTTAGACCGTTGTCAAGCAGATGCAGGCATTTGTCCACCACAGCATCCATGTCTGTTAACCAGGTGAAAACGTTGGTATCGTTCAGGTTGATGAGCTCTTCCAAAGGGTCGTCAAACCAAACGGCCTTGCCATAGATTCGACCAATGGTGTAGTAAGCCCATACCTTTATGCGCATTGCGCTGCTTATCAATGCGTTGAAGTTGGTTTCCGTCTTATCATCCATACTGGAGCCCACCTCTTCACGGTAATCGCGCATTTTATCGAAAAAGTCGTTGCACGCTATGACTACGGCGTAATAACACAAAGGATCAGCGTAGCTGTTGCCCTTGGTATCCTTGTAGTTGTATATGTCCTGCAAGGCAACGGGAGCATTACCTGTCACCTCCAGGTAGTCTCCTCTGGTGTCAGTCAAGAAGATGGCGTGATCGCCGGCTTGCTGCATTTTTGTCAAGATGCCCAGAAAGCCTTTGTACATCTCATCGTTTTTGGAGATATAATCCTCCACGTTCGTGATATTGTCTGGATCTGTTTCAAAAAAATCCGTACAAGCCATCAACGGGAGAAGGCAAAGGATCAAGGCAGCAACTACTGTATGTTTCATAGTGTCCGTTTTGTCTGATGATCAGAAATTGAGGGTGAATCCCATTTTCAGCGATGTCGGCAGTGACACCTTACCGTAATCAAAGCCCTGCATGGACTCAGCATAGCCATAGGCAAATTCCGGGTCACTACCCAGGTATTTTGTCAGTGTGAACAGGTTTTCGCCCACTACATAAACGGCCCCTGAGCGGAACAGGTTGAAAAATCCACGCTGAAAGTCATAACGCAAGGTCAGACTACGTAGCTTCAGGTATGAGGCATCTTCTATCCACCGGTCGGAAAACAGGTTATTACCGGATGGATCGCCATAAGCTGCCCTGGGNNTGCCGACTGGTTGTGGAAGGTCTCCATGGATTCAAGGGTGCGCCTGACTGCGTTGTAGGCTTTATTGCCGACGGCATAACCAACATCTGCATCCAAGGTCAGAGCCTTGTAACGCACAACGGTGAACAGGCCTCCATAAAAAGTAGGAGTGGCGTTACCCAACAGGTATTTATCCTTGGCATTGATTTCTCCATTACCATCTTTGTCTACGAAACGCACATCGCCTGCCTGATAAGGATAACCGTAAATGGATGTCAGACCGGATGCGGTTACCTCATCGGTGTTGCGATAGATGCCGTCTGTCTTGTAACCGTAAAACTGATACGGCGCTTCACCAACCTTCAGCAAGGTCATGGCATCGTCATTGTTGTAGGACGTGTAGGTGGTTGCCAGCTCCTGGCTGTTACCAAGGGATGTGACCAAACTGCTGGCTCTAGACAAGCTACCCCCCAACACCCAGTCGAACGTTTTGGTGCGGACAGGATTCAGACGAACCACGGCTTCCCAACCCTTGGTTTCCACAGCACCCACGTTGTCATAATAGCTGGATGAGCCGTACACACTGGATATTTGCCTGGCCACCAGGAGATCGAAGGCGTTGGCGGCAAAGGCATTGACCTGGATATTGACGAGGTTGTTGATCAAAGAAAGGTCTATGCCTAGGTCAATCTGGTCTTTCTTTTCCCACTCCAACTTCGTGTTGGGTACGTTGGAACGGGTGATAGTGCCCAGGTTGAAGAAATTGGCATTTTGGTAATAATTCTTCGCAAAGTTGGAGGAAAACCGACTGTTACCCGTTCGACTTACTTCAGCAGAAAAATTGAGTAGGGAAACCGCATCGGGCAACAGACCGGCGTTGGCGGCCATCCAGGTAAAACTCAGTGCCGGGAACCAGCCAAAGCGGGGGGCGTCCAACCCTGAAACGGAGGTTCCGTCCACTGACAGGTTGAAAACACCTTTGAATTGTTCGTTCCAGGTATCCTCCACCTTGAGGTGGTAATTCAGCCATTTCCATTCCAGGTTACTGCCCAGGATATCGGGATCGTCGGTCACATTGCCCAAGGTTTCATAAAAGTCGTTGGCGGTGTTGTAACCAGAAGCGAGGTCGTATTCAAGACTGCGGTTCATAAAACGGAGGCCGGTTGAAGCCATCAATCGGTGAACACCACCCAGGGTACGTTGATACAGACCGCTTAGGCCATAAAAGTTGGTCATGTCTTCAGTAATGCCCTTGCGTACGGTATTCTTGCCCACTCCGTAATACTGCGGCACGATGGCCTTGTTGGTGACGCCTGGAATAAAAATTGACTCCTGGGTATAGTTGTAGTAAAGGTTCAAGAGGCCAGTCAGGGTGAGGTAGCGGTTTGCCCTAACGTTCAATCCAAGGCGGATGTTGGCGTCGTAAATGATGTCGGCCGCCTTGACGGTATTGACAATGGCCAGGGGGTTACTGACATTGTCGTACGGGAAGGTCGGGTTGTTGTTGACATTCCAACCATCGTAGGTGGCATAGGTATTCAGCAGGGTGCCATCCGGCTCTTTCTGGTAAGGGCTGAGCAAGGGCATGGCGTGATAGGCAGCCAGCAAGGGGTTGGTGGCCGATTGCATGCCTTGTTCCTGTAATTTGCTGTTCACGTAGTACAAGCCCACGTTGGTGAAAATATCCACGGCACGGCTCACCATGATGTTTGAGTTGATCAAGGTGTGGTAACGGTCGCTTTTGGTACTTCCCAGGACACCCCCCTCGGACAAGTAGCCGAACGAAATGTTATACTTGGCAATTTCGTCACCACCTTCCACTCTGAACACGTTGTCGGTCACAAAGGAAGGGCCTTGCACCCGCCCGCTCCAATCCGTCCTGTTATTGAACAGGTAGCTATGATAATTGTCACCCTGCTGCAGAAAGGGATAATCGGCTTGAAGGGCCGTAATCAGACTATAACGGGTCATGCCGATATCCTGCAGGTAGGTCTTGTAGTCTTCTGTTCCCAGCACAGGCAAGCTGCGTCCCGGCAAACTCAGGCCGTACTGGCCAGTGAAGGAAATGCGGGTTTCGAGGTTGTCGGAGGTGGCTTGTTCGGTTTCAATCAGAATAACGCCATTGGATCCCAACGAACCGTAAACAGCCGCATCGGCCCCCTTCAGAACAGTCACGCTCCGGATATCCCTGGTATTTTGGTTGAACAGGGCACTGCGGGAATACCCGTTGATGACGTGGGAAACGTCCTCATGTCCGAAATACGGAATACCGTTTACCACGTACAAAGGGGTGTTGGCCCCCACAATAGAATGCAACCCTCTGATATTCAAATAGGCGCCTTCACCAGGCATACCACCCTGACGAACTACGCGTAATCCGGTGACTTTATCCTGTATGGACTGGTCAATGGTCCACCCGTATTTGACGTCTTTCTTCTCCACTCCTTGTGTGGAAAGGCTGTGTTGATGGCGGCCCAGCGTATAGTCAGGCCATTGCAAGGTTCCCGTATAGACGGGTGTAGAGGTAGGGGTCAAGACAATGGAACCAGGCAGCGCGGTTTCGTTCAGCGGATAGTATCTATCGTAATAACCTTCGGCAACCACGATCAAGCGACCAGGTTTGTCAGGATGATCCAAGGAAAAAGAACCATCCGAAGCTGTCACGACGGAGAGGGATCCGTAGGAATACGTAATGATGGCACCCTGAATGGGTTGACCGTCAATGCCAACGACGACACCTTTGTACGTCTTATTCTGGGCCGTCAGGAGCAGCGGCAGGAATAAAACCAGCAGGACCGTTATGATTGAACGTTTCTTCATGAGCATGACTTAATAGTTGTTGATGGTGGGCCGTAAGCACCAATGATACATCATCAATTGGGTGACGTTGTTCTTGGATCGTCCGTTGGTAGGATCGTAGAGGTAGGACATATCGTTGGATTCAATGGTGATGGTGAAATTACCGCTTTTTGGCAGGTTGACCACCGCTACCTGGTATCCATCGGTGTCGTAGGCCACCGCTTTTTCGTTTTTCTCTATCCAATCCCGCCAGTTATACCCTTCGGGGAAGCCTATCGTAGAGCTGCCGTAGTAATCCATGTCACTGACCGAACCACGGTCGAAGTGAAAGTTGGATCCCTGGGCATACAGCAGCATATCTTCCACCAGCAAGCTGTCATTAAACCAGATGTTGATGCAGTAACGGAGGCTGTGTTTGAAACCCATCCGCAGGTAATACTCCCCGGCGGGCAGATTGACTTCGGAGAGTTTTCGTGTGTTCGAATTGTACAACACCCCATCGTAGGACACGCGACAGACCAGGGAATCCGCCAACGCCTCAGGGCTGGGAATGGCGGTGAGTACATGATAATACATGGTCGGCAACGTTTCCGACAAGGTAAACTCCGATTGGGCATCGTTCACGATCATCTGGTCCACCCAGTTGGTCCAGCGGAAATAGGTGCTTTTCTGCGCCTCCGTCATGGCTCCCCATAACTCGTAAAACTTGGCTTTGACCCTGTAAATAACCACATGGTTGGGAATCTTCAGCTGGGTCAGGTAGTAAGCCACCCCATTGCTCAGCGCTTCACGGCTATTAAGGTCGACGGTTTGGACGGAAGGACGCCAACGAGCCGGATCGATTGCCTGATAGGTCACCGCATCCTGTGTCTTGTCGATGATGCGTTGATAGCCATCCACGCTATAAAAATCGCCGGCCTGAGGCGAAACGTCTTGTGGCTCGAGGCGCTTGTTGACAAAGCAGGCTCTGACCAACCAACGCTCAAACTTCTCCCTGTCGGCATCGGTGGCCACCCTGCCCAGCCAACGTGGTATGCTGTCGAGAGCGGCTTGGATGGCCTGTCTGATCAATTGGTTGGAAGGGATAAACAGCGTACTGACATAATCCTCTGACCGCATATCCCATTTTTTTAATCCATCCGCCGTATAACGATCCATCAGGATGTTGCGGACATTCATCACGGAGTCGTACACGGTGTTGCCCATAGGATCTACCCCTTTCGGTGTGCTGTTTTCTTTATCGAAATAGGATTCCTCATAGCGCTTGACCAATGAAACAAAGTCCGAGTAGGAGCTATCCAGTTGTTGCAATCTGTCGTAAATGGAGGGGCGGATGGGGATCAACCCTCCGACCTGGTACACATAGCCATTACTGGTTTTGACAACCTTGACCAAGGGATACTCGTCCAGGCAGCGTTGACCATCAATGGTATTGACCCAAATGTTCTTGCCAAGGCGCGTGTACAACCCGAAGCCTTCCTGTAGCTTGCCAGGATCAATCGAGACATCAGACACGCATTGGCTGGCAAAGGAAGCGGGATCAGTAGACCCCAATCCACTCATCAAGGCATTATCGTATACGATGAACGTGTACCCGCCGTTGGGGGACGTGCGTTCAAACATTCCCTGGGCCTCCAGCAATAGGGCTATCTGACTCAGGTTTGTTTGTCCCTTGATGTAGCTTTCAGCATCGCCAGACCAGACGGTGTAGGCATCCGTCATCGTTTCCTGACGCCCATAGTGATCATCCCAGGCGTTTTGGCAGGCGATCAACACTGTCAGCAACAAACAAGTGGCCGTTCGTTTCAAAAGGTGTATTGTTTTCATGCGTCGTTGCTACTTTTTAATCGTTGAGGGGTATGAATTCCACAAAGTCCCACATTTGNNAATTTGTCGGTAGCTTCCATTGGTCTTGGCGTTGATGTCCATCATGGTAGCCTTGAATGTATGGCCTTCGGAGCGGTCAAAAGTGACCGATTCCCAGAGTATGTCGGAAGCGATGCCGCTGGCGTTGGGATTGGCTTGCTTGGCTGGATCGGTGAACTTGCCAGGTAGGCCCTTCCACATATACATGGATTTCTGGTAGTCATCCAGGTTGAACTTCGTCAAACTACCACCCGTGTAATAGGCCTTGACTCCGGGGGCGCCAGCATAGTGGATCACAACCTTGTATTTTCCCTTGACAATGGTGGGGGTTTTGAAGTTCACCCAGCCTGCATACCCCAGGTTTAAGGTTAGCAGGTTATCCATATAGGCTCCGTACTTGTTTTCTTCTTTCAAGGCTGTGCTTACATAGCTGCACTTGAAGAATCCAACCTTGCGCCATGTGCCATAGGGTGTTTTGGAGGTGTTGGCCTGGTACGTGAACGCTGAGATGGTACCGTTGTTTCCTTCCCGCTGATCCAGGCTCAAGTCAACTTGGTACTCCTTGTTGGTCAGGGCGTTGGAAAACAATTCTCCCAGGTTTTTGGTCGCACCATACGCATTGACAAACGATTGTATGTCTGCGTAATTACAAAAATCCCACCGAACAGTCACGGGGTCAGGCTCAAAAACAGGCAACAGGTGATTAACCTTGTGGATGAGGCCGTTTCTGGCTTTTATGCCACTCCTGACAATGGTAGCCACTCCGTTAATCAGATCTTGTCCGTTCTTATGTTCCACCGTGATGACCTGGCTACTCAGCTTGGTATCGAACAAGACCACCTGACCCTCCTCCTGGAAGGTAAACAGTTGTTGCCTGGAATAGCTGTTGCCCAGGAAATGATAGGCAATATAGCGGTTCAAGGCATTGTCCGGATGGGTGAAGTCGCTACCGGCGCCCAAATAGGCGACCAACTGATCAATGGAACTGATGCCTGCCGCCTGGAAAACGGCATCGGGCACAGCCAGGCAGGTAAAGCGGATATCATTGACTGATTGACTCCCATCCAGGTTGTAGACTGTATCGGCGTACATCGCAACCGTATCGGCGTAGCCCGTCTTTTCGGCAGCTTCAATGAAGAGGTCGTACTCCTTGTATGGCTTCAACACGTCCAGGATAGTCTCAGACAAAGGTCTGATAACGCCACCCAGCGTATAGACCTGACCATTGGCCGTGGTCTTGGCTAAGGCAACGACTTTTGCCTGATTATTGAGGTAGATGGTCAAGGAATCCTGCACCCTGACGGTATCCCTGTAACGATCGTCGACATCGGTGTTCAAACTACCGTAGGAGGTTGTCAGATAGGTGCCGAACACCGTGGGGATGGGAATGGTGCCCGTCTCCACATACGTAATGAAGGACGACTCGTTTAGGTTGTATGGCAGGATATGCACCTGGGCAACGTAGCGGGCGTAGCTCGGATCCAGTTCGCTGACACGGCTTACACCTTTCCAGGCCAGGAAGGCTTCCATGGCCTCGTTGTTGGGGGCGAACACGGTGGAGGTGGTGGCTGCATCGTTCAAGGCGTTGTACATGTCTGCGTACTTGAGAAGATCGATCCACAACGAAAACTCACTGGCGTTTTTCTTCAGGAATGAGGCGTTGGACAGCTCAAGATCTGCGTCGGTTTTCTCAATGTAGGTTTGATTCAAGAAGGGGTCCTCACAGGCCAGGACGACGAGCAGCAAAAGGGATATGACTGGTAGAAACTTTCTCATGGCAGCATCAATAATAGTACGGATTTTGTTCCAGCAGTTTGTTGGCTTCAAGCTCCGATTCGCTGATCGGTAGAAAGAGCGCGTTGTCGTTGCTCAACACTGATAGGAGCCAGGATTCACCGGCCTGCTTGTTGTAGGTGGTAACCAGATCATCCAGAAAGACGCTCTTGTACCGGTTATTGGCCCTGCGACCGAAACGTAGCACATCGTACCAGCTCTTGCCCTCACCCACTAGTTCCATACGGCGTTCGTAGAGCACCAAAGCCAGCATTTCCTGCTCGTTCTTATCACTAACATCATCGATGGGCTCCAGGTTGGAGCGTTGGCGGATGACGTTGATCAAATCGGCAGCCTCCTGCCAATCAGTTGGATTGTTACTGCGTAGTATCAAGGCCTCGGCCTTCATCAAGTACACATCGGCCATGCGATAAAGGATGAAGTTGGGGTCGTAGTACGTCTGTGTGCGTTTGTCTGACAACGTACGTGAACCGCAATATTTCCAGATATAACCACTGGTGGCCACTTCCCAGGCATTGGGATCGGCGGTGTAATAACCGCCAAACATCGTTCTGACTGCTTCCAGCATGTTTTCCACCGTATAGCCGTATTCGCTGTTGAAATCAAGCAACAGTTGAGGAGACAGCTGATACAGACGGTTGGTCGCTGTGTTATCAAACAAAATGGGCAGGTTGTTGGTCTGGTTTTCCTGGTAATCCCACTGTAGTTCAAAAATCGATTCGTTGCTGTTGCCCGGGTTAAACATCGAAAACCATGTTGCATGGTTGGGGGTGGATAACAGGACAGGGGCGTGCGATGAGTTGGGATTCATCAGGTAATCGCAAAACGTGATGGCAGTAGCGTAATCCTCAGACCACAGACAAACGTCGGCCATGAGAGCGTATAAGGCCCATCGGGTGGCTCTGCCCTTGGTTTCCCAGGTGGTTTCGTAGTATTCCTTGGCGGCACCCGTGGCCAAAGCGGCTCTGACGTCGGCCTTGATCTGGGCGATGATGGAATCTTCCGATGTCTTGGGTACGTGATAGGAATAGGAGTCGTCCTCGAAAGGAACGGTGATCAACGGCACTTCTCGCCAATTTCGAACGAGGTAAAAATAACTCAGGGCTCTCAGAAAGTAGGCCTCACAGAAGTGGGCGTTCATTTCTTCCACTTTGTACGTCCTGTCGTTGGTCATGGCTTTGTGAGCGTTACTCAACACGGTGTTGGCCACATTGATGATCTGGTAGAAGGGTCCCCAATTACACAGAGACTCATCGGTGGGCTTCACCTGAAAGTTTTGCAATTTGTTGGTCTTGATGCTGTACAGTTGACCGCTGCGCAATTCACCGTATGGAATGAGGTAATCCACCACCATCTCGCGCAAATAGAGATAACCGGACGTGACCATGGCGTCCACCTCTTCCTGGTTTTGCCAATAGGCATCGCTGGTCTGGTCGTTTTGGGGCATCACCTCAAGCCAGTCGTTGCAACTGGTGGTCAGCAAGAGAGCAATGCCTGACAGAAGGCTATGGATGATACGTTGCTTCATGGTTCACCTACGTAATAAAGTTAGAAATTGACAGTCAAACCCAGGGCAAAGCGCTTACTGCGAGGCGTTTGCGCATTGTCCATGGCCAAATCAGTGATGCGACTGGGCAGGCTGACCTCAGGATCCTGCCCGGTATAATCGGTCCAGGTAAACAAGTCGTAACCTGTGACAAACACGTTGATGCTGTTGGTATTCACCCGTTCACACCAGGCTTTGGGTACATCGTAACTCAACGACAGGGTCTTCAGGCGCAGGAAGGAGCAATCCTCGACGAAGCGGTCTGAACCTAGCCAGTTTAAGCCGTAGTTCCACAAGGCCCTGGGGATAGTGGTGTCATCACCCTCATTGCGCCAACGCCGTAAAACAGCTTTGCTCTGGTTGTCTGCCTTGTACATGGATTCACTGTTCATGCGCGTTTGATTGATGATTTTCTGACCCAGGCGGTAATGGAAGAAGGTAGTGAAGGTTAATTGCTTGTATTTCAGATTGAAACCTCCACCACCAGTCACCATCGGCATGCTGTTGCCCAAATAAATCACATCCTTTTCATTGATGATGCCATCGTAATTCAGGTCATCGTACCTGGCATCACCGGGGTAGCAGGTATACGTTCCATTTTTCATAACGATGGGATCACCGTCCAGGTTGGTCATGATGGAACCTTCTTCGTCCCTGGCATAGGTTTCTTCCAGGTTTTGATACACACCTCCGTATCGGAAGCCATAGAAAGAGCCAACGGGCGTGCCTGACTCCAACTTCTGTGCGTACCGACCATTACCCAGCGTATAGGACGTGGCCACCATGTTTTCCGGCAGCGCCTGGATAG
>DOBD01000241.1 GCA_003506275.1 Bacteroidales bacterium
ACCATATCGGGGGAGTTATCCAATTTTAATTGGTGGCTCCCTTTTGAGTTTTAGCTGGTTTGCACTATTTTAGTCGGACAGTAGTGATCTCTTATCTTTATCATAACGAGTTTGGCTATTTTTCTCTCAATCCCATCGATAAAGCGCTTATTGAGTTGCCTGTGATTGAGGATGATAGTCAGATTAACAATGCTATCGTAGATTATTCTCCCACATCGGTTCACATGCTTGATACTATTGTAGAGGAGCTGAGCGTGTTAGGATGTAAAGCATTGGAATTAAGGTATTACTATCAGTTGCCCTTGGATGAATTAAAGCGAGCGTTGATGATAACAGCCCGTTCATCCATTGAAAAGGTCGAAGTGTGTGTTGAAAAAAGTGTTGAGTTTAAATTAGAGACCTTGGTCGCCCTGAAGGAGGCCTTTCCGAAGCTGAGCAAATTGACATTGAGCAATGCTCTTGAAAATGTGATTTATAAGCACGATGGATTAGTAATTATCAGTACGACAGAGATTATTCGTAGTGAAAATAAATGTGGAGTAACAGGCGATTCGTATTGTATTGCAGAGCATCGATTGTATTGGGAATCCATGTATTATAACAATTGCCTCTATAAAAAGATTGCCATCGACAAAGAGGGGTACATAAAAAATTGCCCTTCAATGAAAGAACGTTATGGGCACGTCACTGAGACAACGCTGACGAGCGTTGTCCAGTCTGACGCGTTCAGGAAGTATTGGGAAATTACAAAGGATAAAATTGAAGTTTGTTCTCAGTGTGAGTTAAGGTACGTATGTCAGGATTGCAGGGCCTACACCATTGAAACCGGTAACCCGTATTCAAAGCCTTTGAAATGCAGATATGATCCAAGGAAATAAGTTGTATTAGGTATGAAAAGAGCTGACTTCGCTTTTTTTATTCTATATTTGGCTTTGTTTTTGAAACCTTAATCGACCATACCACCTGCAGATGAAGCGTTTTCCGTTGTTCAAGCAATTAGACTCCATGGATTGTGGACCAACCTGTGTGAGGATGATTGCCGCTTTTTACGGCAAACGCTACAGCCTGGAGTCCCTTCGTAAACGATCGGCCATGAACCGAACCGGTAGCAGCCTACTAGGTTTGAGTGAGGCTGCAGAATCTATTGGTTTTCAGACGACAGGAGTTAAGCTGACACTGGATCAGTTGCTCGAACAAGCCCCTTTGCCCTGTATTTTACATTGGAGGCAGCGTCATTTTGTGGTCTGTTATGATGTGAAGAAAACCAGAAAAGGTCACCGGATTTATATTGCTGATCCGGCAGCTGGTTTGTTGAAATACCAGGAAGATGAATTGGCAAAGGCATGGATGAGTATTCCAGGTCAGGGTGTTGCCTTGTTATTGAAACCTGGTCCGCATTTTGATGAAGGATTTGAGGAAGGCCCCACTTCCGTTTCATCCAGGGGGTTGGGGCCGTTGATACGCTATTTCAAACCCTATAAAAAACACCTTGCTCAGGTTTTAGTTGGGTTGGTGGCTATCAGTGTCTTGCAGTTGATTTTTCCGTTTCTAACTCAATCGCTGGTTGACATAGGCATCGCTGAAGGAAACATTGGCTTCATCAAGTTGGTCTTATTGGCTCAAGTGGTGTTGTTTATTGCCAGACTGTCTGTCGAGTTCATTCGAAGTTGGATTATGCTGCATGTCAATACCAGGGTAAACATCGCTTTGATTGCCGACTTCCTGATAAAAATAATGAAGTTGCCGCTTCGTTTTTTTGATACCAAATCCATCGGTGATTTATTGCAGCGTATCCGTGACCATAAGCGTATTGAAACTTTTCTTACGGGGAACGCCATAAACCTGGTTTTTTCCTTTATCAATTTCTTTATTTTTGCTGCCGTTTTGGCTTATTATAAATGGAGCTTTCTGGCACTCTTCTTGGTTGGAAACAGTCTTTACTTGACTTACGTCCTGTTGTTTATGAAATACAGGCGTTTATTGGATTATAAGCGATTTGCTCAGGCTTCTGAGGAACAAAGTAACCTGATCCAATTGATTTCCGGGATGCCCGATATTAAATTAGCCAACTGCGAACGTCAAAAGCGTTGGCAGTGGGAGCAGATACAGGTGCGTTTGTTCAAGATTAACCTTAAGGGGTTGGCAATTGGTCAAATACAGCAAATAGGATCCGTTTTCTTCAGCCAGTTGACCAACATTCTGATCACATTCATTGCGGCGCAGGCAGTAGTTACGGGTGACATTACGTTGGGTATGATGATGGCAATAACCTTTATTTTGGGTCAGTTAAGTGCTCCAATCGACCAATTCATTGGATTTGCACAATCGTATCAGGATGCCTCCATCAGTTTGGAACGTCTAAACGAAGTACACGGACGAGACGATGAGGATACTCAATCGGAAGTCCAGTTAGCAGTCTTACCCCCAGACCATACCATAACAATTGAAGGGTTGTCTTTTAGCTATGAGGGTGCTGACAGGGATTATGTTCTTGACAACATCAGTCTTGTCATTCCTTCCGGTAAGGTCACGGCCATTGTGGGGGCCAGCGGAAGCGGTAAAACAACCCTGGTCAAACTGATGATGGGATTTTATCAACCAAATAAAGGTTCCATTCGTATGGGAGGAACGCCGTTGGATATGATTAATCCCCACACTTGGCGTGAAGCCATGGGGTCTGTATTGCAAGATGGATACTTGTTTTCTGATACCATTGCCGGCAACATTGCATTGGGGGATGATCAAATCGATGGAGAACGTCTTCATTATGCGGCTCATGTGGCCAATTTAATGGAAGTAGTTGAGGCGCTTCCTTTGGGCTTTGCTACGAAAATTGGCATGGATGGCCAAGGACTGAGTCAAGGTCAGAGGCAACGGATACTCATAGCAAGGGCTGTTTACAAGAATCCAAGATTTCTGTTTTTTGACGAGGCGACCAATGCGTTGGATGCTACTAACGAAAGGCGCATATTGGATCGATTGACTACTTTTCTGGCTAATAAGACGGCTGTCATTGTAGCTCACCGTCTGAGTACGGTTAAAGAAGCGGATCACATCCTGGTGTTGGATAAAGGACGCATTGTTGAGTCGGGTACTCATCAAACCTTAACGGCTCAAAAAGGTCATTACTATGAATTAGTACGTAATCAATTAGAGTTGGGGCAATGAACAAACACAACACAAAGAAATACGCGATGCCCTCAGAGCAGGTACAAGAAGTCATGAGCAACGTACCTGGTGGATTGATTCGCTGGGGTATAAGCTTAATAACCATAATCATCCTTCTGGTACTGGTGGGAGCCTGGTTTTTCAAATACCCCGATATCATCAGGTCTGAGATTACCATCAACATGGAGCAGTCGCCGGCTGTCATAAAGGCTAGGTCGACTGGGAAGATAGTTGCCCTGCTGGTAACCAACCAAGCGGTTGTCGAAGCCAATACGGCGTTGGCAGTTATTGAGAATCCGGCTGTATACACGGATGTGTTGTGGTTGGATACCTGTTTGTCAAAAATGCATTTAACAGAGGCTGGAGTGAAACAAAGTATAGCCTCATTTTCGGATACCTTATTGAGATTGGGTGCGTTACAGGAACCATTTTCCAACTATATCGTTGCATTGGAGGATTATCAACGATATCAGACGATTGAGTACCATAAACGGAAGATTCAATTGAAAGAAGACCAGATTAAAGCTAGAAAATTGCATTTACTGGAAATGATGGAGCAGCGTCGGTTGCTTAAGGCGCAACTATCAAATGCAGAAGCTGTATACAGGAGAGATTCTGCGTTATTTGCCAAGGGTGTTGTTTCGGAGGAAGCCTTGGAGACCTCGAAAAACAGCCGATTAAAGGTGTTGCAATCACTCAGTGCCTTGAATGCGACCATCAAAGAGTCAGAAGTTGAAACGACACAGATCCAGGATAACATACTGGATCTTGATCAGGATGATAGGGAACAAGAGAGTCACTATTCTCAGGCTTTAAGGCGAGCCCATCAACAGCTGAGGGCGCAATTGAAGGCTTGGCAGCAAGCCTATTTGTTAGTGAGCCCTATCAAGGGTACGGTCAACCTGATGGGCAACTGGAGTCTTAATCAAAACGTGATTGAGGGTGAAACGGTGTTTACGATCATGCCCTCAGGCTTATCAACGCCCATTGGTAAGGCGTTGGTGCCCACTACGGGGTCCGGAAAGGTTATTCCCGGTCAATGGGTACAGGTGCATCTGAATAATTATCCGGATAAGGAATTTGGTTTTATAAAGGGGATGGTCAGAAGCCTTTCGGATGTCCCATTGAAAGATGGTCAGTATGTTGCTGAAATTGTTTTCCCTGATGGTTTAACGACGAATTATTCATACACGATTCCAGCACAAGGAACATTGTCTGGTTACGCTGATATTATTACAGAGGATGTACGATTGTTAAAACGTATCGTTATGCCTGTAACGCGCTTGGTGAAAAAGCACTACTAATTACCGGTAATAGGAAAGGTCAAGGTGAAAATACTCCCTTTATTCTCCTGACTCTCAACAGAAACACGTCCTTGGTGAGCTTCAACGACTTTTTTCATAAAACTTAATCCGATACCATAGCCGAACATTCGCTTCCTTTCCAATAAGGATCCCTGATGGAAATACTTGAAGATTCCTTCCAAATCTTTTGGGGGGATACCCATGCCATTGTCGCTAAATCGTATATTTAGTTCATTGTTTTCGATGTAGGAGTTAATGGTGATATCCACCGATTCGTATGAATACTTGACGGCATTGTCCATAAGGTTATTGACTACGTTTTCCATTAGCTCTTTGTCCCAAAAGACCTCTATGTTGTCAGGCTCGCAGTTTATCGTTATTGTGACGGGTTTCTCGTGAAGCATGTCGTT
>DOBD01000017.1:0-1005 GCA_003506275.1 Bacteroidales bacterium
GACCATATTGTTCCACAAGGACATGACGGCACTTTGGTAGTCGGTGTCAGCTGTTTCGGCAGCCACATCCGACATACCCGAGTAGGTATAGACAGCTCTCACAGCATGACCCACGGCCTCATATTGTTGCTGTACGGGCACATGGCTCTGGTCGTATTCACTGCCGTCTGCCCGGCTGTCTAGCAAGAACTTGGCCAAGGCAATGTAGCTGTCTCCACGACCATTGCCTTCCATGTCGTTCACAAAGCGGCCAAACCGTACCAAGGCCTGTTCCATTTCCTGATGACCGTCAAACCAAACAATCTGGCCAGGACCCGAGCCGATGTTTTTCACCCAGCAGTCTGACAATTTCTTGGCGGCCTCATACAGGCGCTTGTCGGTTCCGTTGGTCAGGGTATAATGGTTGATGGCTGATTCGATGAAATAACCGGCCACATATCCCTCGTGATCACCACGGTGGCGTTCAGACCATCGCTTGTCCCAGCGTTCCGGATCCCTCAACGTATAAGCCGTGTGCAAATATCCATCGGGCTCTTGGGCGGCCAGGATGATGGGTATCCATTTTTCCAACGAAACCTTCATCTTCTCCTGGGCGGCAATGATGTCTTTGTCACCTTGGGGATCGACCATCAAGGCAATACACATCGATTCAACCGTCTGATGCACCCAGGCGTTGGAGAACACATAGCCCAGATGCCTGCCATGTTCCTCTCCTCGCAAGGCTTTGGCCGCTTCGATGAAATTATCCAATCCTCCCTGGCCTGTGGTCAGATCGGTCCGTTCGCATTGGTCGATGCACCAGGGAATCCAACTTGTGATCAAGGCTTTGGCCCTATTATTCCACAGGGGGCTGTTGATTGTATAGCGCTTCGTGTACACCACGTCAAGGCGTTTTTCTTTGGGAGGAAAATGGGCCGTCAGGTTGAGGGACGAGGAGCCCGTCGTAGTCCCCGACTGTGATGTCAGGGTCAGCACATATTCTCCAGGAGCACTGACAGTTGCCGT
>DOBD01000017.1:1015-3987 GCA_003506275.1 Bacteroidales bacterium
CCTTGGCTGTCCAACGGGTATTTTTTATGGGATCAACCGCTTTAATCAAACCGCTCAGATAGGTTTTGCCACCGACCATGACATCCCTGTCGATACCGGCCACAACCAGGGGGGCCACCTCGGGTGCGTTGGCGGCTTTGAGCACTTTCCATTCAAGCAAAACGGAGGGATAATACCCGACCGAATCCAATTCCAACCTCATACGGGTGGTCGTGATCTGATCAAACGTGGTGGTGTTGTACGCATCGTTGTTCAGCCCAAAACCGACAGGATTGTTTACCGGGACAAACGCAGTTCCATCCCAATAGCTGAGGCGTTGAGCCTGAGGTAATTTTGCCAGGCCGTCGTAATTAAACCAATACAACTGTATCTCATCAACCGTCACGGGACTGCTCCATTCATACACCATGGTTTGAACCATCAACCTCGAGCTTCGACGTCCCTGTCGTTGTTGAGCGGTAGGATTGGCTGCTTGTTCTGCCCAACGACGCATTTGTTCCGGTACTTCGTTGGGGATCAATCCATCGTTGAGCGGATGATCGTAGGAAGCAGGCTGGCCCTGTCCAGTGAGGGTGGCTAAAACAGCCACATTACTTTTGCTTGTCTGTGCTGGTTGAGCATGGATCAATTGAGTCATGCTAAAGCACAAAAACACCAGGAGCAACCCTGTGAAACGTGCGTGTGTTTTCATAGTTAGGGAGTTAGGATAATGATGTACATCTGACAGTTGCAAGTATACNNACGTTTAATTGGATGCATCTTTTTCAGAGCCTTGATAAAAATAACAGAATGCTCCAAAACGGTGGCACATTTGTCCAACCTCCGGAATTCGTTCAAAATGTGTACTTTTGGAACGTAATCACATGGCACCAGTCAACCCTCAACGACAAATCCTGCCAGGTTTTGAAGCACTTTTCAAAACCTACTATCCGTCATTGTGTTTTTTTGCCACACAATACCTTCAAAACAAGCAACATGCTGAGGATGTGGTGCAGTCCGTCTTCACCCGATGGCTACAGGAAACGCCCTCTTATCAGAGTGAGGAGCATGCCCGAAACTTGCTGTACAAAATGGTGAAACAAGCCTCCCTGAATGAAATGCGTCNNCGATGGATCAGTTGCCTGAAAATGTAGCACTAGAAACGGAGGATTCGTTTGAGGCCGTGGTGCGTGCTGAGGTCTACCGTCAAATCTTGCAGGCCATCGATAAACTACCTGAAGCCTGCGCTACGGTGTTCAAATTGTCCTATTTGAATCAAATGGACAACGAGCAGGTAGCCAACACCTTATCCATCAGCATCAACACGGTAAAAGTTCAAAAAAACAGAGCTAAAAAACGCCTACAGGATTTGCTTAAAAACATTTACCCCCTTTGTTGTTTGTTTTTACCCTGAATCACGCAAAAAAATGTAGAAAATGCCGACTTTTTGCATCAACCTGTAATCCTTTTTAGGATTTCAGGTGTAATAATGTAAAAATGCAGCATGAAGAAAATGGACCCTTTTGACTTTGCGGCAACCTGGATGGCGTACCGACAAGGCCAGATGACAGCAGAGGCAGCCAACGCGTTTGAAGCTGAACTAGCAGCAGATCCAAGGCTCAAGGCCCTGCACGAGGCCTTGCTGGATCCAACCATCAGCAACGAGGCCCTGCTCGACCTAACGCGTTATGACGTCGAAACAGCCTACCGCCGTTGCTGCCGACCAGCTCTTACGCTGCGTCCCTACAAAAGGTGGGGCACCGCTGCCGCTGTTTTGCTGCTTATTGCCGGTACTGTTGCCTATGTAGCCAGGCCGGTTCCTGAACGCCAAGTCTTCACGGCTGTGGATTCCACCCTTTGGGAAGACGCACCCCGCATCACACTGTCTGATGGCAAAACCATTTTGCTCGACACCTTGACCCATGTGCAAACCACTCCTGATTTACGCTTGGACAATCAAGCAGGTCTCTTGAACGTTGAGTCGGTCAACAACGTCAAAGAACCAACAAAAGAGCCATCGAATACACGCCAATGGCACCGTCTGGACGTTCCCTTTGCCCAACATTATAGCCTTCGCCTGCCGGACGGCACGCTGGCCACGCTCCATGCAGGCTCTACCCTGGAATTTCCCAGTCACTTTCAGGGAGAGTTCAGAGAAGTTCGCCTGATCGGTGAAGCCTACTTCGAGGTAGCATCCAACAAAGCCCAACCCTTTGTCGTTACGCTGAAAGGATTGCGTGTAACTGCCCTTGGCACCGCCTTCAACATCCAGGCTTATGCGGACGATGACCTGTTACAAACGACCTTGATTCATGGCAAAGTGGCCCTTGAGGATTCAACCGGCAAGATCAATTACCTGCAACCAGGGCAACAAGCCAACTACAGTCGACATTCCGGGGATCTCTCCGTAAAGACGGTGGATCCAACCTTATATACGGCGTGGAAGGACGATTATTTTTACTTCCAGGGGACGTCGTTGGAAACCATCATGCAACAGGTCGGTCGCTGGTATGGCCTGGACATTCTTTACTTGAACGCTCGCAACAAACACACTAAATACACAGGAAAAATAAAGATGTACCCCACTGTCGAAGCCGTCTTGACAAAATTTGAATTGGCCGGTGACATGGACTTTGAAATAGACGAACGGTGCATCCGAATCAAACGTAAATGAAACCAACGCACATGATGATCCACATAAAACCTGCACGGCGTAGACTGTTTCTGANNCAATGAGTTTAGGCCTGCTGCTGTTGTTGCCTTTGCATGCCCAAACAGGGACCATTACCCTCCAATTGAACAAGGTATCAGTGAAAGAGGCCCTCAAACAATTGGAAACAAAGACAACGTACACCTTCCTGTACCAGGACGCCCTCTTGAAAGGCTCCAAGCCCGTAGAGTTCAACGCAAACAATCAGCCGTTGGCCACTGTATTAAAACAGATACTGCAGCCATCGGGTCTCACCTATGATGTTGATGACAATGTGATCATA
>DOBD01000259.1 GCA_003506275.1 Bacteroidales bacterium
GCGCAGGTCGTAGCAAATCAACAGACGGATGTTCCAGCCCCTGTAGGAAATGATGGTTCTGTCGTTTCCCGGTAGAAAATGGGCGGTTTCTTCGCCCATACGGAAAAGGTGGCGCTTATTGCTGAAGTCGCGACGACCATCGGGATGAAGGAAAAATCCACGGTTGTAGGAGTCTTTGCCATTGGAGGCCAAACCGATGAAGCTACCGGCAATAGCCATGTTGTAATTAACGGCCATATGGCTGAGGGTTGTGATTGTTCTGTCGGTATCAGATTCAGCCAGTTCCGCCGTTTTCATGCTGAAGCCGGTGGTGCATAATTCCGGCAGCAAAACCAGGTCGGTTTTGCCGGTCAATCCGGCCAGCAGGCTGTCGTAATACAGGAGGTTGGCCTCAGGATGTTCCCAAACAATATCGTTTTGAACCAGGGTGACTCTCATGGTAGCTGGTTTTAGTGGCCTATGCTGAAGTTTTCCGGATGTTTTGGCGTTATATCCTTGAAGTGGTTCATCACCGCTTTTATATCGGCTTGCTCATCTCCCGTGGGGGTGAATTCGGCAGAAAGGCTCATGTGCTTCTTGCCATAGTCGATGGTTACCAATATAATGGGCACCTGAGCCTTGATGGCGATGTGGTAAAAGCCGCGCTTCCAACGGGGGTTGCGTTTGCGGGTACCCTCAGGGGTGATGGCCACGTTGAACGCTTCGCGTTGCCGATACAATTCGGCTATATGGTCCGTGAAGTGGCTGACCTTGCTGCGGTCGACGGGAATACCGCCTAGTTTCTTCAGCAGATACCCTAGGACGGGCTCATTTATCCATTCTTGTTTGATGACAAAATTGGCGTTGCGGCCAAGGGCTGTATAACCCAACTTGCCCCAGATAAAATCCCAGTTACTGGTGTGAGGGGCAACGACCAGGACGCTTTTTTTGTAGTCGGGGGTGTGGGCACTGCAGGTCCAACCGCAGACCTTGAGCATAAAACGGGCTATTCCTTGCATCATGACTGAAAAGGTTAGAAAGACAAAGATAGCGCATTTGAGTGAGATTGAAGGGGGGGTCCTGATTTTTGAATGCGCATCTTTCGCGCTAAGAATGTGAATGAAAGGTCTGTGTGATTGGAAAAAAACCGCTATCTTTGCCGACTAGGTTCTTACGATAAAAGAGATTGATTGATGCCAAAAATAGCGTTGGTGCCTGATTGGTTGTTTGAATCCAGTTGGGAGGTTTGCAATAAGGTTGGTGGTATTTATACTGTCTTGTCTACCAGGGCTGAGACGATGCAACGCCTCTATCCTCACAACGTACTTTTTATTGGACCTGATTTGGCAGGCAAAACGCCTCAGCCACTGTTTACGGAACTGCCCGACTTGATGCCCGACTGGAAGGCTGAAGCCACCAGGGAAGGATTACCCATCCGCATAGGTCGTTGGGATGTGCCAGGTAAGCCCCTGGTGGTCCTGGTCAGTTTTGATCACCTGTACCCTCAACGTAATGTCCTCTTTACCAATATGTGGACCTGGTACGGGGTGGATTCCCTGCCGGCCTACGGAGACTATGATGAGGCCTGTTTATTTGCCTGGGCTTGTGGTGAAGTTATTGCAAGTTTCATTCGTTACAAGAAACTGGACAACAAACGGGTCATCGCTCATTTTAACGAATGGACCACAGGGATGGGCCTGCTCAACTGCAAGCATTTTCTTCCCAAGGTGGCCACAGTGTTTACCACACACGCCACTTCCATAGGCCGCTCCATTTGCGGCAACAACTTGCCGCTCTATGATTACCTGGCTGATTACCAGGGTGACAGGATGGCCAGACAACTGAATATGGTCTCCAAACATTCGTTGGAAAAAACAGCAGCTGCCCAGGCTGACTGCTTTACGACGGTCAGCGACATCACGGCCAGGGAATGTGCCCATCTTCTGTCATGTACGCCCGATGTAGTGACTCCCAACGGCTTCGAGCCTTCTTTCGTCAAACAAGGCTTGGCTGCCTCCAGAGCCAGGAATAAAAGCCGGCGGCAACTGTTAAGGGTCGCAGGGGCCGTTTTTGGCTGCAACCTGCCTGAGGATACCTTGTTTGTGGGGATCAGTGGCCGTTATGAATTCAGGAACAAAGGGTTGGACGTGTTTGTGGACAGCCTTTATCAGCTAAGGCATCAACGTGCCTTACAAAAGGACATAGTCGGAGTGGTCATGGTGCTGGCTGATGTCAGTGCTCCCCGACAAGAAATTCAGCAACGATTGGCCGCAAGCGTGGCAAGCGGAGAAAATGAGAATACCCCCCTCTATTACCCCTTTCTGACCCATTGGTTGCATCAGGTGGATACCGACAGATTGGT
Source organism: Bacteroidales bacterium (assembly GCA_003506275.1). Lineage (GTDB taxonomy): Bacteria > Bacteroidota > Bacteroidia > Bacteroidales > UBA1402 > UBA8389. Next base: position 2,342 of record DOBD01000259.1, read on the forward strand.
ATCCATGATTCGCTACCGTGGTTTCGGAAATACCGGGGATGATCGGGTTAAAATCCTGTTTGTGCCTTGTTACCTGGACGGTAACGATGGTATCTTTAACCTGGATTATTACGACTTGCTTCCGGGTTTTGACCTCACGGTATTCCCTTCATACTATGAGCCCTGGGGGTACACCCCACTGGAAAGCATAGCCTTTTCCGTACCCACTATCACGACCAATCTGGCCGGTTTTGGCGCCTGGGTCAAGAGCCAGGGTGATGTGGAAGGTCTGTCTGATGGGGTGGCTGTGGTCAACCGCTCCGATCACAACTACGCCGAGGTGATGAAAGAGATTTCCCTGCTGATCCTGGAGTATGCCGGCAAGAGCAAGGCAGAACGGAAACTGATTGCCGCACGTGCCGCCGAACTGGCCGCCAAGGCTCAATGGACCCATTTCATCGATGCTTATCAACAGGCATACGATAGGGCCCTGCAAGCAGCCAAAAATAGATTAACAAATTAACCACTTAATAGTTACATCAATGAGAGTTACCGCCGCTCCCGTCAATCCGTCAGAATGGAACAAGGTCGTTGTAAAATCGCCCCTGCCAGTAGAGTTGGAACGGTTGAAGGAAATCGCACATAATATCTGGTGGACCTGGAATTACGAGGCCCTCAACCTGTTCAGTGAGATGGATTCCGAAACCTGGAATGCCTGTCACAAGAATCCGGTAGCGTTACTGGAACGGTTACCGTATAAACAGTTGGAAGCACTGGTTGCCGACCAGGCGTTCATGGATCGTGTAAGCGCCGTGTATGCTGCTTTCAAGGCTTACATGGATCAGCCCTTCGACGTTAACAAGCCAAGCGTGGCTTACTTCAGTATGGAATACGGTTTGACCGACGTGTTGAAAATTTATTCGGGAGGTTTGGGCGTATTGGCCGGAGATTACTTGAAGGAGGCTTCTGATTGCCGTTTTGACATGGTGGCCGTTGGTTTTTTGTACAGGAACGGGTATTTTACTCAAACCTTGGCCATGGACGGCCAACAAATAGCCGTTTACGAACCGCAGGATTTCAATAGCCTTCCGCTGGAGCAGTTGAAACAGGCAGATGGCTCACCTTTCGTACTGGAAGTGGCCTTCCCTGGTTACACGGTATGCAGTTATGTTTGGCGTGCCAACGTCGGTCGAGTACCCTTGCTTTTGTTGGATACCGATCATCCATGCAACAGTGAGTATGACAGACAGATTTCTGCCCAATTGTATGGCGGGGATTGGGAAAACCGCCTCAAACAGGAGTATCTGTTGGGGATAGGTGGCATTCAATTACTGAACAAACTTGGCATCAAGAAGCAAGTATATCATTGCAACGAAGGTCATGCTGCGTTGATCAACGCCCAACGGATTGCCGATCTGGTCAGTGAACAAAAACTAACCTATCCGGTGGCCCTTGAGGTCGTCAGGTCGTCCTCTCTGTATACAGTCCACACACCGGTGCCTGCCGGTCACGACCAGTTTGAGGAAGGTCTCTTTGCCAAATATATGACAGCGTTTGCCCACAAGATGGGCCTGACCTGGAATGAATTGATGGACTTGGGACGCGAAAATCCTGGAACACCGGGAGAGAAGTTTTCCATGAGCGTCTTTGCCTGCAATACCTGCCAGGAAGTCAACGGCGTCAGTTGGTTGCACGGCAAGGTGTCCAGGGAGATGTTCGCTCCCATATGGAAAGGTTATTTTCCCGAAGAACTTCATGTGGGCTACGTGACCAATGGGGTGCACATGGCTACCTGGACGGCTTCTGAATGGCAAAAACTGTATACGGAAACCTTTGGTCCTGAATGGAACAACGATTTGTCCAATCCCAAGCTTTGGGAGAAAATCTACACATTGAGGGATGAAGATGTTTGGGAGACCCACCAGGTGCTCAAACGCAAATNNAAATTAATTGAATACATCAAGGGCAAATACAAGAAAAACTGGCTCAAGAACCAAGGTGATCCGGGTCGTGTCATGACGGTGTTGGAAAACATTGACCCTAACGCCCTCATCATTGGTTTCGGACGTCGTTTTGCCACCTATAAGCGAGCGCATTTGCTCTTTTCCAACCTGGACCGTCTGAGGGCTATTGTCAACAATCCCAACCGTCCCGTCCAGTTTGTCTACACAGGTAAGGCACACCCGGCCGACGGAGGTGGTCAAGGATTGATCAAACGCATTGTGGAAATCTCCAAAATGCCGGAGTTCCAAGGCAAGATTATTTTCCTCGAAAATTACGATATGGGGCTGGCCAGAAGGTTGGTAACCGGGGTGGACATCTGGTTGAACACACCCACCAGGCCCTTGGAAGCTTCAGGTACCTCAGGTCAAAAGGCCGAGATGAACGGAGTGCTCAATTTTTCCGTTCTTGATGGCTGGTGGCTGGAAGGATATGTGAAGGGTGCCGGCTGGGCGTTGACGGAAAAACGCACCTATGACAATCAGGAACACCAGGATCAATTGGATGCGGCCACCATCTACAGTATGTTGGAGAATGAAATCATCCCCTTGTATTTTGCGAAAAACAGCAAAGGGTATTCCAGCGAATGGGTAATGTACATCAAGAACTCCATCGCTAAGATTGCTCCTCATTTCACCACCAAGCGCATGATTGATGACTACCTGGAACGTTTCTACTCGAAATTATCCCATCGATCGGCTCAATTGGTCGCTGCCGATTATGCCAAGGCTAAAGAACTGGCAGCCTGGAAAGCCGATATCAGGGCTGTTTGGGATGCTATTCAGTTGGAGGTGGTTTCCATGCCCGATTTCACCGTTAATCAATTTAGGGTTGGCAACAACTACGATGTTGAAGTGAAATTGACGAATGTCGGTTCCTTGACTGGTTTTGGCGTTGAATTGGTGATACATAACCTGAAAGGGGAAGACACTCAGGAGATCAAGGTGGCTGAATTGGAGCAAACCAGGATTGAACCCAATGCCTTGTTTTATCGTTTATCGTACAAGGCAACCAGAGCCGGTTCATTTTCGTTCGCACTTCGAATTTTCCCCAAACACCCTGATTTGCCGCATCGCCAGGACCTTTGCCTGGTCAAGTGGTTTTATTGAGTACGGCTCTTTACGTACTATGCGCCATCTTTCCGAAAATGCGGAAGGATGGCTTTTTTTTTATGAAATAATTGGAAAAATCCATGGAAATCGATATATTTTGCACGAAATACCGTTCGGCTTGATGCTGGAAGACTTCGTGCGTTCTTTTATTCAACTAATACCCTGAACTATGAAAGCCATCTCAGTAATTGCGTTGAGCACACTGGCCATCACGTTGGTGTGTTGTGGTCCCAAAGAGCCCAAATTGGGTCATTGCTCCCTGAAGAAAGTAGTCAATACGTTGACGGTTGAAGAAAAGGTCAGTCTGCTGGTTGGATCCAGCCTGGCTGAAACCATGGGTGACAGTTTGTCCTGGAAACGGGCCGATATCATTGTCCCCGGTGCAGCTGGAACGACCTGTCCTGTTTCACGGGTGGACATTCCGGCCATTGTGCTGGCTGATGGTCCTGCCGGTTTACGCATCAGTCCCATCCGAGAGGGAGACTCAGCAACGTATTATTGTACAGCCTTTCCATCAGGTACCCTCCTGGCTTCAAGCTGGGATGTGAACCTCGTTAAGGAAGTGGGAACTGCCATCGGAAAGGAAGTGCTGGAATATGGCGTTGACGTATTGTTGGCACCGGGTATGAATTTGCACCGAAATCCATTGTGTGGGCGTAATTTCGAGTATTATTCGGAAGATCCATTGCTTGCCGGGAAAACAGCAGCCGCCTACGTAAAAGGGGTACAGTCGAACGGGGTGGGGGCCACAGTAAAGCATTTTGCGGCCAACAACCAGGAAACCAATCGACACAATAATGATGCCAGGATTACATCCAGGGCCTTACATGAACTCTACCTCAAGGCCTTTGAGATCGCCGTCAAGGAAGGTCAGCCGTGGGCTGTCATGACCTCATACAACAAAATCAATGGGGTATACACCTCAGAGTGCAAGGCGCTGCTGACCGACCTGCTCAGAAAGGAGTGGGACTACAAGGGATTGGTGATGACCGACTGGGATGGGGGCAAGGATCCTGTAGCCCAGATTAAGGCCGGTAACGATTTGCTGATGCCTGGTCGTGGCTGGCAATACGAAGCCCTGTTGGCCGCCATCAAGGATAGTAGCTTATCGATGGATGATGTGGACGCATCGGTGGAAAGGGTGCTGTGTATGATTGAACGCAGTCCCAAGGGCCAGAAACGGTTAACATCCAACGCGCCAGACCTGAAGGCTCATGCTGCGTTGAGTCGCAGGGCTGCTGCTGAAGGCATGGTGTTGCTGACAAACAACAACAATGTCCTGCCTTTGAATAATCGAACTCAAAGTGTAGCCGTCTTTGGCGTCACTTCGTACGACATGATTACCGGTGGTACGGGAAGTGGTGATGTCAACAAGGCTTATGCGGTAACGTTGGCTGATGCGTTGAAACAGGCCGGTCTGGTTGTGCTTGAGGCTATCAAGGCTCCTTATCTGGCCTATATGGAAAAAGCCACGGCTAAACTAACGCCTCCTGCGTTCAACCTGGCGCCCAAGCAGCGTTTAACCGAGTGGTTGCCGCCGGCCAAATTGCTTCGCCAGACTGCCTCCATGGTCGATGTGGGCATAATAACCCTGGGACGAACATCGGGAGAGTTTGCCGATCGTCGGGTAGACAATGATTTCAATTTAAGCTCCCAGGAACAAACCCTCCTCAAAACAGTCTGCGCAGCGTTCAAGGAGGCTGGTAAGCCTGTCATCGTCGTTCTGAATATAGGGGGTGTCATTGAAACCGCCTCGTGGAAAGAACTGCCCGACGCCATTTTGTTGGCCTGGCAACCCGGTCAGGAGGCTGGTCATGCCATTGTCGATGTGTTAAAAGGCAAGGTTAATCCCTCCGGAAAACTGCCAATGACCTTCCCCATAACCTACAATGAGGTACCCACTGCCGGCAACTTCCCCGATGGCCTGACCCGTTCTTCCGCCAAGGGGCCGCAAAAGAATACCGATTTCACCTTGTACGAGGAGAATATTTACATGGGCTATCGGTATTGCAATACCTTCAATAAGTCGGTTTCTTTCCCGTTTGGGCATGGTCTATACTATACGACCTTCAGGTTCGACCCCCCAACGGTTACTCCGAAAAAAGATGGTTACCTGGTCAAAGTTCGGGTAACCAACACAGGGCAACGAGAAGGAAAGGCTGTCGCTCAGCTCTATGTCTCATCACCCAGCAAAAGTGGGGTCGAAAAGCCACTCAGGGAACTGAAAGCCTTTCAGAAAACAGAAAGTATAGCGCCGGGAGAATCAGTGCTCTTGTCTTTCCAGTTACCAGCCAAAGAGCTCGCCTATTTTGATGAAACGACACAGGCGTGGATCCTGGACAAAGGGGTGTACTCCTTTGACATNNTGGCGTCATCGTCCAGGGATGTCCACACCAGCGCCTTGGTGGACATTGAACATAAAACCTGGAAAACAACGGCTCGTTTGCCCGTGCCCGAACCGCCTCTGACAGTGATGACGCTATCGGCTAACCGTAAATAAAGATTTTTGTTACTTGCAGGATGGTAGCCCGTCACCAATTCCCTTGTCGGGATGGTGACGGGCTTCATTCACTAAGGCAGTTGTGGCGCCGGAAAAAAGTAGGTCATCTCAAGGATGTACACTCCTGCACCGGCCAGGTAACCAAGTAGAGCCACCCAGGAAATTTTCTTCAGGTACCAAATGAAATTGATTTTTTCCAGACCCATGACCACCACGCCGGCGGCCGAACCGATTATCAGTATACTGCCACCCACGCCGGCACAGTAGGCAAGGAAGATCCAGAAGATACCGTCCTGTGCGAAGTAGAGGGAGCTGGGGTCAATGGTGTACATGCCCATGGCTCCGGCCACCAGGGGCACGTTGTCAACCACGGACGACAATAATCCAATAATGATGTTGATGATGTAGTAATTTCCGACTTCCTTGTCCAGGAATTGGGAGAATCCGCGTAGAATGCCTACTTCCTGTAGGGCGGCAACCGCCATCAAGATACCAAGGAAGAACAGGATGGTCGACGTGTCGATGCGCGAAAGAATGTGCGTGATACGGGCTTTACGGCTTTCATCCACTTGATGCTTGTGTTTGTACAGGATTTCAGTGACTATCCACAAGATGCTCAGTCCAAACAGCACACCGATAAAAGGAGGCAGGTGAGTGATGGTTTTGAAGATGGGCACAAAGATGAGGGAGCCCACACCCAGGAAAAACAACAGGTAACGTTCACCTTGGCTGATAATGGTGGCTGCAGGATGGTTGTGCGAGGCTGTTTCTTCGCTGTCTATCTTTTTGGTATCGCCTTTCAAGTTGAGTGAAACCAGGAAGGTGGGAACGAGCATGGAGATGATGGCTGGTAAGAAGAGCTCAGGAATAATTCCACCAGTGGTGACGTTACCGTTGATCCACAACATGATGGTGGTGACATCCCCGATAGGAGAGAAAGCGCCACCGCTGTTGGCTGCAATAATGATGATACCGGCGAACAACAACCTGTCTTTTTTCTCGCTGAGCAACTTACGGAGCAGCATGGTCATGACGATGGCTGTGGTCATATTGTCGAGGATGGCCGACATGAAGAAGGTGACAATGGCCAGGATCCAGAGTAATTTGCGCTTGTTGCGGGTGGTGATGTGGCGTGTGATGATGCTGAAACCACCGTGAACGTCGACCAGTTCAACGATGGTCATGGCGCCAAGCAAGAAGAAGAGAATCTCGGAAATGTCACCCAGATGCTCTATCAGGCGTTCGTCGGTGACGATATGACGCACTTCATCGATGGACATGCCAGGGAATAAGGTGGGGGCGTAAAACATGTAAGCAACCCATAACACCACGGACAATAGTAGTGCTGAAGCAGCTTTATTAACTTTCAAGGGATGTTCCATGGCTATGCAAACATAGCCGATCAGGAACGCGGCAATCATAAATCCTATCATGGTAGCAGTTTTTTTTAAGTCCGGCAAAGTTACACCAAACAAATGCAATAATATGCTTTACCCTCCCACAAAAACCCACCTTTTTCGAGGGGTTTCGAGGGTTTCGTGGGATGGTACCCCGACTCCGGAGGGTTGCCATCCCCTATGGGGGCAATACCCAACCCAAGCCAAGGGAGCGGCATCGAAGAAAGAAGCAATCCCGTGAAGGGGAACGGCCTCGAAGGAATAAACACTCAATCTATGAAGCGACGTTGCTTAAGCCAATCCATGAAGGCAGCCTTCCATGTTTCGTGGTACCGGAAGGTGGGACGGAAACCCCAACCGTGGCCACCCTCTGGGTAGATTTGCAGGGAGGCGGGCACACCCTTGGCCTTCAAGGCTTGATAGAAACGGAGGCTGTTTTCCGGAATCACACCCTTGTCGTCATCACTGAGCAAAAGCAGGGTGGGAGGGGTCTGTGCTGTAACACGGGTTTCATTGGAATAGAAGGCGATCGAGTCAGGGTTTGTTTTGGCGGTACCCAGCAGGTTTTCCATGGATCCCCGGTGGGTGACGTTGTCCTGCATGGAGATGACGGGGTAGAACAGGACCATGAAATCGGGTCGGTTGGCCGGACTGGTAAAGTGGGGGCCAGCCGTTGAGGCCAGGTGTCCGCCAGCCGAGAAGCCGCAAATGCCAATTCTGTCAGGTTTAATACCCAATGTGCTAGCCTGGCTGCGAACCAGTTCTATAGCCTTGAGGGCGTCTTTGCCAGGTATAAATGCGTGACCATTGGGCAATCTATATTTGAGAAGTACGGCGGTGATGCCGTTTTCGGCCAGCCAATTGGCAATTTGAGTGCCTTCATGCTCAGCTGCTTGTCGGATGTAGGCTCCTCCGGGACAGACCACGACGGCTGTTCCGGTATTTTGCCCTTTGGCCGGGTAGATGGTCATGGCTGGTACGGAAACATTTTCAATACGGGAGACCTGATTGATTTCCAGTGCCGTGATGCCATTACTTTCGGGTACACCGTCAGGCCATAGAAGTTGAATGGTGAGGGTTGATTCGTTTGTTTGGGCTTTCACAGAGGTGGACAGGCAGGTTGAAAAAATGAGGGCCAGGGCAATAAGGCCGGCTTGACTCAGGAGTAGGTGTTTCATAGGTGTCATCGATTGAATTGAATCGTACTGTTCAGAGTGCGTACAAGTTGGTTTCTTGCCGTTCAGCCTGGACATCCAAAGATACAAACTTTTTAAAAATCCGACCATTTTACCCCTATGCCACGTTTTTGGGAGCAAATTGGTTATTTTTGTCATCGCATCCTTAATCACATCAAAAAACACCGGCTTATGAAACGATACGGCAGCGTCATCAAATTAAAGCCTGAACAACAGGCTGAGTACCTTGCCCTGCATGCAGCGGTGTGGCCAGGCGTGTTGGCCACCATCAAGTCCTGTAACATTAGGAACTACAGCATTTTTTTAAAGGATGGCATCCTTTTCAGTTATTTTGAATACGTGGGAAAGGATTATGAGGCCGACATGGCCAGGATGGCCGCGGATCCGGAAACCCAACGTTGGTGGGCTGTCTGCAAACCCTGTCAGGTGCCACTGGAAACCCGTCAACCCGGTGAATGGTGGGCTGACATGGCCGAAGTATTTCACGTAGACTGAAAGGCATCATGTCGACACCCCTGCTCCGCACCCCCTCCGGTAAATCATACCTGATACCCTTTTTGCTGATCTCCAGCCTCTACTTGTTGTGGGGTTGTGCCCACGGTTTACTGGATGTGCTCAACAAGCATTTCCAGGGCTTTTTTGACATGTCCAAGGCTGAATCAGGCTTTGTGCAGTTTTCAACGTACCTGGCTTATTTTATCATGGCCATACCCGCCGGCTTGTTGTTGCGCAAGGTAGGGTACAAACGGGGATTATTTGCAGGGCTGCTGCTCTTCGCCCTGGGAGCTTTTGCCTTTGTGCCAGCCGCGTTTGCACATTCGCCCATACCCTTTCTTATCGCTCTGTTCGTCCTTGCCTGCGGGTTGTGCATCATAGAAACAGGAGCCCATCCTTACGCCACCATCATGGGGCCTACCGATACCGCTGCCCAGCGCATCAATGTGGCTGCCGCCTTCAACGGAGTGGGCTGGATTATTGGGCCTCTGATCGGGGGTACGCTTATTTTCGGAGCAGCACCCGGTGACGCCTTGGCTACAGCCAGACCGTATGTTCTCGTTGGCGGAGTGGTCATGCTGGTGGCACTGATACTGGCCTTCATCAAGCTACCGGAAATTGTACCGGAATCGGCTTCGCACGATGAAGATACGCCGACTCAGGATCTTCCTTTATGGAAACACGCTGCCTTTGTCGGAGCCGTCATCGCCCAATTTTGCTATGTGGCCGCCCAGACCGGCATTTTTAGTTTCTTCATCAACTACGTGATGGAGCTGTTCCCCGACCTGAGCAGTTTACAAGCTTCCAGGCTTTTGAGCATGGGGGGGATGGGGCTGTTTTTCATCGGCCGACTGAGTAGCAGCCTCTTCATGCGATGGATGAAACCGGCCAACCTTCTGACCCTTTTTGCAGGGCTCTCCGTCGTGTGCATGCTGTTGGTCATTGCTTCCTGGGGTATGATTTCGTTCATCGCCTTGGCCGCCTCCTTCTTTTTTATGTCCATGATGTTTCCCACAATTTTCGCACTGGGAGTGAGGGGGTTAGGCGTTAAGACCAAACAGGCTTCGTCATACATTGTCATGGGAGTCGGTGGTGGAGCCGTTGCGCCTCTGTTGATGGGCTGGCTGGGAGAATCCACCATGGCCGTTGGATTTGTCGTGCCCTTGATTTGTTTCCTGATCATTGGAGTTTACGGTTGGAGGCAACGAACACCTAAGTCTGTCGGTGTATGAACGGACAACAGCATAACAGGTTAATCTGGGAAGGCCGTACGGTGGAGAAGATGATTGTCTTGTACTGTCGCCATCATCATCCGGACAGAACTTTTTTATCAGTGCATGCTCAAGCACCGGTATGTGCTGATTGCCATGCTTTGTTGACGTATGCCCTGCGTCGTATCGATGCCTGTCGATACGGTTACGACAAACCGACATGTGCCAACTGTACCACCCATTGCTACAAACCGGCCATGCGCGCGTCCATCCGCCAAGTCATGCGCTTTGCAGGACCACGCATGCTTTGGTATCACCCTTTAACTGCTATTAAACACACCTGGTTATCATGGATGCGCAAATGAACACAAGACCTGATATGAAGTCCTGGAAAAGGGCTTTGATACAATCACCCCAACGAAAGGCCCTGCCTATCATGACACATCCGGGTATTGAACAACTGGGTTATACGGTACTGGATGCTGTGCAAAAGGCTGATGTCCAAGCTGAAGCCATGATCTGGTTGCGTAAGCGGTTTGATGCTGTGGCTACTACCGCCATGATGGATTTGACCGTGGAGGCCGAAGCCTTTGGTTGCGCCATCGATTTTCAACCCCATGACATGCCTCACATCAGAGGTCGTCTGCTGGAGAATCGGGTTGCTGTTGAAGCGCTTATTATCCCATCATTGATGGCAGGGCGTCTGCCTGTTTACCTGGAAGCCAATGACAGAGCTGTCAACGCATTGAACCCAACACCGGTATTTGGCGGCATGATAGGCCCCTTCTCCCTGGCAGGTAGGCTGTTTGACCTGAGTGAATTGATGATGGCCTGCTATATGGATCCTGATACGGTACAGCTGTTATTGGAACGATGCACCTCGTTTCTCCTGAATTATGCCCGGGCTATGAAAGAACAAGGCTGTGGTGGTGTGGTTATNNNGTTTTCCTCAACGTATGTGAAGAGGTTGGTCGATGCCTTGCAAGATGACCATTTTATGGTGGTGCTGCATAATTGTGGCAATACTGGACAATGCACGGAAGCGATGCTGACTACCGGAGCCGGAGCCTACCATTTTGGCAATGCCATCAATATGGTCGAAACCTTGGACCTTTGCCCGTCCGATGTCCTGGTCATGGGGAACCTGGATCCCGTGGGTGTCTTCAAACAAGGTAATCCGGCGTCTGTCAAAGCGGCCACGCTGGCTTTGTTGGAAAAGACGGAAACGTACCCTAACTTTATTTTGTCTTCGGGTTGCGATCTGCCACCACATGTGCCGTTGGCCAATCTGGAGGCTTTCTTTGAATGCATTAACACCTTCAATCATGAGAAAAAATGTTGAAAAACATGTTTGACGGTGTGGGAAATGGCGTACCTTTGTGTTATGTTCAGCACAGTTCAGCACAGGTCAGTTTTGTGATCGAACTGTTTTTTGTAATGAGCAAAGCAATCAACACGAACTATACACCATACCCATTATGAAACAGTATCCAAAAGTAGGGATTCGTCCCATCATCGACGGACGCCAAGGTGGCGTTCGTGAAAGTCTGGAAGATCAGACCATGAACATGGCCAAGGCGGCAGCCCATCTGATTTCCTCTCGCTTGCGTTACCCCGATGGCTCGCCGGTGAACTGTGTGATTGCCGACACGACCATTGGTCGGGTACCGGAAGCTGCCGCTTGTGCCGAAAAATTCGAACGTGAAGGTGTAGGCCTCACCCTCTCGGTCACACCCTGTTGGTGCTACGGAACGGAAACCCTCGACATGAACCCCTTCTATCCAAAAGCCATTTGGGGCTTTAACGGTACGGAACGTCCCGGTGCCGTTTACCTGGCCGCTGCGTTGGCCGGACATGCCCAAAAAGGCCTACCGGCGTTTGGTATCTATGGACAAGATGTGCAGGACAGTTCCGATACCAGCATACCGGCCGATGTGGAAGCCAAGATCCTGCGGTTTGTCAAAGCCGGCTTGACGGTGGCGATGATGAGGGGTAAGTCCTACCTGGGAATAGGCGGTCAATGCATGGGTATAGCCGGCTCCATCGTGGATCACGATTTCTTTCAGGACTACCTGGGTATCAGGGTGGAAGGCGTTGATGAAGTGGAAATCCTCCGACGCATGGAAAAGGGTATATACGACACGGTGGAATTTGAAAAAGCCATGGCCTGGACCACCAAATACTGCAAGGTTAACGAAGGGATTGATTACAATAGCCCTGAGAAGGTCAGTTCCAGGGAACAAAAAGATAAGGACTGGGAATTTGTGGTCAAGATGACCTTGATCATCAGGGATCTGATGACAGGTAATCCTGCCTTGAACGCACTTGGATTCAAAGAGGAAGCCCTTGGTCACAACGCCATTGCCGCTGGTTTTCAGGGACAACGTCAATGGACTGACTTTTTGCCCAACGGAGACTTCAGTGAAGCCCTGCTTTGCTCTTCCTTTGACTGGAATGGATTGCGCGAAGCTTTTGTGTTGGCTACGGAAAACGACGCCCTCAACGGCGTTTCCATGCTGTTCGGTCATTTGTTGACCAATACGGCTTCCATCTTCTCTGACGTCAGGACGTTCTGGAGCCCTGAAGCCGTCAAACGTGTCACTGGCTACACGTTGGAAGGACATGCCGCCAATGGAATTATTCACCTCATCAATTCAGGCGCCACCTGCCTTGACGCTACCGGAAAGCAACGCAACGCCATGGGTGAGCCGGTAATGAAGCCTTTCTGGGATATCACTGAAGCTGATGTGCAAGCTTGCCTGGAAGCCACCACCTGGTACCCGGCCGACCAAGGTTATTTCAGGGGCGGTGGTTTTTCTTCCAATTTTCTCTCAGAGGGGGGTATGCCTGTGACCATGTTCCGTCTCAACCGCATCAAAGGCTTGGGCCCCGTACTTCAGATAGCCGAAGGATGGAC
>DOBD01000008.1 GCA_003506275.1 Bacteroidales bacterium
AAGCGAAGTAGCGCCAAATGATATCGAAATCAATCTGCAGGAGGATAAACCCTGTCAGAAAGAGGGGGACAGCCAGGTAGAGGCGCTTTCGGATAGGCTTTTGATCCAAGTGAAAGACGTCGGCCAGGATGAGACGACCCGACCTAAAAGCGGTGTCACCTGAAGTGATGGGCGCAGCCACCACTCCGATGAGAGCCAAAATGGCCCCTGCTTTGCCCAACCAGTCCTTGGTGATTTTCTCTACCACAACGGCGGCGTTTCCACCATTTTCTCCCAAGAAAACCTGTAATTTATCCACTGATCCAAAAAAACTCATGGCGGCAGCGGCCCAAATCAAAGCCACCAGCCCCTCGGTAATCATGGCTCCATAGAAGACGCGTCGTCCCAGTTTCTCACTGGTCAGGCAGCGGGCCATCATGGGAGATTGGGTGGCGTGAAAACCGGAAATGGCTCCGCAGGCGATGCTGATGAACATCATAGGGAAGAGCGGGTATTTGTCGGACTGAAATTTCATGTTGTAAAGGTTGCCTGGCAGTGCCTCGGGGATGGAGGGGTGATTAACCAACAAGGAAATCAGTATGCCCAATGCCATGAATAAGAGGGCAAGTCCGAAGAAGGGATAGATACGACCAATCAATTTGTCAATGGGTGTCATCGTAGCCAGAAAATAGTAGATGAAAATGACCACGCTCCAGAATGTGAAATCCAGAGCATTGGGTGTCATGTTGGCCAACAGCTTGGCGGGACCGGCGATAAAAACGGCACCCACCAATACCATAAGAACGATGGTGAAGACGCTCATGATGTTCTTGACCGTTTTCCCCAGATAGAATTCCGTGATGCCGTGAAGGCTCAAGCCCCCGTGTCTGATAGACAGCATCCCAGAGAGGTAGTCGTGAACAGCTCCACCAAAAATGCTTCCAAAGACTATCCACAGGAAGGCGGCAGGTCCGAACGTGGCGCCCATGATGGCGCCGAATATGGGGCCGAGGCCCGCGATGTTCAAGAATTGGATGAGAAAAACCTTGCCCCATTTCATGGGTACGTAGTCCACGCCGTCGGTCATACTGTAGGCGGGAGTGATTTTTTTGTCATCGATGCCGAACACCCGTTCGACAACCTTGCTGTAGAGAAAGTAACCGCCAATCAGGAGAACAATGGCGCTCAGGAAAGTTATCATGGTATCAGTGATGCTGTTAAATATGCTGTATTATTGAATGGCCGGTTTGACCTTAAGCCAAAATCGACGCTCTTCAACGGAGACGCCCATAGGCCCCATGGCTGGGCCCATATACCCCATGGAACGACCCATACGCATCATTTGTCCGGTGGGTGAGTCGCTGCTCGGTTTTTTGACGAGGAAACAAATGGCAAACGTGCGTTTGATATCATCGCTGTCAAGTCGTTCCTTGAGGAAGGTATTGAAAGGAATGGCTATCTCATATAACATGGCTCCGTCGTAATCCAGGGTGATGGCTGTCTTGATTTCGCTGCCTTTGGCCGGTTGTTGGCCGTTCTCAATCAGGAAACCTTGAAGGATCATGTCGCGGGAGATGACAAAGCGGTCGGCGTCTTCGTTCTGGTTGCCAAACATGTCCCAGGGATTTCTGCCTGATCCACCCCGGTTGCCCCGGTTGCCTTGTGGGCCGGCATTGTTACCGCGGGTAGTAGCAGGCGGCGTGCTGCCTCCTGCAGGCGCCTGTGTGGTAGTAGCCGGCTCATCTTCCAGGGGCAGGGGATAGGTGATGCCTGTTGTTTTTTTCTTTTTTCCGTCGGCGTTGATCCACAACTCAAATCCGTTGGAGACAATCTGCCGTTGCACCGCTTTGTCGGTTACACGCAAAAATAGATACAAATGGCGGTCATCATTGGCCACGTCGAAATTCAGCCCGGTTCGTTTATTGGTCATGGGTAACGGGGAAGTCCATTCGGTATATTGGCCGTCGACGACGACGTCTGTCTTGTAGGAAAGGGTTGTGGGTGCGGCTGAGGCCACTAGGGTGGCAGCCAGGAAAGCAGTGGTCAGGACAATTCTTGTCATAAATGAGGGTGTTAATGGGTTAACTGAGTAGTGTTTTAACGGTCGCCACATAGGATTTTCCGATGGGTAATGTCTTATCGCTGATGTAAACCTGTTGATTGTGAATACGCTGAATTTTTTTGATGGCCACGATAAAGGAACGGTGTATCCTCAGGAAGGCCTGCTCAGGCAGTTTTTCCAGGACACTTTTCAGACTCATCAGGGTGTAGACGCTCTTCCCTGACTCCAGGTGGATGCGTATGTAATCGTCAAATCCTTCAATGTACAGGATTTCTTCGGTGGGTATACGGATATGCTGGTAATCGGATTTGACAAAGATAGCCGATTCTGTCGAGTTTGTGGCAGCGTCTTGCAGGCGTTTGTACGAAATGGCTTTATTGACCGCATCCTGGAAACGGGAAAATTCAAACGGTTTGAGCAAGTAATCGACGGCATCGATGGCGAATCCATCGACGGCGTAGTTGGCATAGGCCGTGGTGAAAATGATCAGGGGTTGGCGCCGGTCCATCGACCTGGCCAGTTGCAAGCCGGTNNAGCCGGTAATGTCTGGCATTTGGATATCCAGAAAAACCAGGTCTGTTGGATTGCGTTGCAAGTAACCCCACGCTGAAATGGCATCGGTGAAGGTGCTTTTCAATTCAAGACCAGGAAGTTGCGCGATGTAACTCTCCATCAGTTCCAGGGCCAGGGGTTCATCGTCTACGGCTATGCAAGTCATGGGGTCAATGTTAGTGTCAGTTTCAGGTGGTAATGGGCGTCTGTTTGCTCCTGCGTGAGGGTATGTCGTCCTTCGTAAAGCAGTTCCAATCTACGTTTGACATTTTCCAGTCCTACGCCTGAAGAGGCTTGGCGTTCTGCGTTGTTGGCGTGTATGGCATTCCTGACCGAAAAATGCAGGGTATTTCCTTCAACGTGCAGGTCAATGTCGATGCTGCTTACGGTGCGGTTACTCACTCCGTATTTGAAGGCGTTGTCGATGAAGGGTATCAACAGTCTTGGGGCGATACGCAGTGGCTTTTCGCTTTCTGTCAGGTTGCAATTGATTGTGGTCTTCTCACTCAGTCTCAATTGCTGTAGTTCCACGTAATCCCGGATGAAGTGCAATTCCTCGTCAAGGGGTACGAATTCCACGGAGGTGTCATCGGTAAATTGCCGCATGAGGTTGGATAATTTCATGACAGCTTTGGGAGCGTCTTCCGATTGTTTGAGGGGGNNTTGGGAGCGTCTTCTGATTGTTTGAGGGTCAAGGCATAAATATTGTTCAACGTATTGAACAGAAAATGAGGATTGATTTGCGCTTTGAGAAAGGACAATTCGGCCTGCAAGGCGCTGGCTTTGACTTGTTCGGCGTGCCGCCTGGAAGCCTGTAGTTGACCAAGCAGGTGATAGACCATGCTGACGGCCCATATTAGGCCGAGGGTGTATAAAAAGGAAAATTGCCTGAACTCAAACCCCCCTCTGGGTCTGGGACGGTAAGCGTTGAACGGCCTGCTGCTTCCAAATAAACCTTCCAATCCTCTGGACAGGTCGTGCAGCCAGAAACTGGCCAGAATNNATGAACAGGCTGGTAAACAGGGCATAATACAACCAACGTTTCTTGTTGAAGAAGCGTGGCATGAGTACCAGTAAGTTGACATAAAAGGCGATGACCATGAAGATGTTGTTGACCACCATGGGAAGGGGCATGGGTAATCTGAAGATGCCTGAATGGGGTTCTGATCCGAATCGTGGTCTGAAAAGCAGGGGTAGTGAGAAGAAAGCCAGCCAGATCAGTCCATGCATGAACATCTTGAACAGGAGTTTTCCCGTTCTTCCTTCACGTTCGGATTGGCCAGTAGTCTGTATCATAGACAATCAGTTGAACACAAATATCGGTTAAAATCCCGAATGTTGATACGTTTGCGGGTAGATGGCCCTTTTTTTATGATGACTGGTTATGCTTGGACACCAAAATCGGCCAAAGGTTAAAAGGTGTCTAAAAAAAGAAGGGGTTTTGTACCTTTGTTGGCATTGATTGACTCATGTCATACCTTCATCCGGCTACTAGCGAATGATACCAACCATCTACATCGAACCAGCCATTGCTGCCGCTTCTCCGGCCTATACCTGTGCCTGGTTGACGGCCAGGGTCACCAACAAACCCACCTCTGAGACCTTATGGAACGAACTGGGTGCTATCTGTCAGGCATTTCTGACGGATGCTTCGCTGGAGACCCTCACTAAACAAGGGCCCATACTGGCCATGCGACAACTCTACAAGAAGTTAGGCAAGGATCCAAACCGATACAGGCCGTCTGCTGAAGCGTTGTGTCGGCGTCTGTTGTTAGGCAAGGAATTGTACAGGATCAATGGATTGGTGGACATCATTAACGGTCTATCCATCCGGACAGGTTTCTCTATCGGGGGATTCGATGCCGACAAGGTGGAAGGCTCTCTGACTATTGGTGTGGGACGCGCTGGCGAACCCTTCGAAGCCATTGGAAGGGGTATCCTCAACATTGAAGGTCTGCCGGTTTACCGGGATGCCAAGGGCGCCATCGGAACACCCACCAGTGATGTGGAGCGCACCAAGTTAAGCCTGGAGACCACCCGGCTTTTGCTGATTCTCCACTCCGCAGGTGGTCCTGAGGGATTGGAGGAGGCTTTACGGGAAGCGAGGCGCTTGTTGGTGGACTACTCGGAGGCTGTTGATATCGAGGAGGGTTTCTGTTCTTATTGCCCCGTTAGAAGCTAAGCGTCGTGTTTTTGTTGGTCAAGGTGAAACTTTTTTTCAAGCTGCCCCCCGTGTAGCTGCCCCCTGTGTAATACCCGTTGACAACTGTTCCTGTGCTGCTGCCCCCAACATAGAGGGAGTAGGTAACGCCTGTAGTGAGTTGAGGAGACGAGATTACCATGTAATAGGCACTACGTAGGGGTTTTAGGGTGAGCAGATCATTGCCGTCGGCATCCTGCAGGTGTACCAGGTTGGTGCCTATGCTGCTGGATTTAACCAAGATGGAGTATTGAGTGGAACTGCTTGAGGTGCTCTGGATCATATTGCCTGAATTTGGGCCTGTTACGGCCAGCAAGCCGCCGGTGATTTGAAAGGTTCCGTTGTAATCCATGCCCACTTCCGGTTGTGATGAAGGACCTTGTACGATGACAGTGCCACCGCTCATGGCAATGTTGCCGTTGCTGTCCAATCCATCCCCCGATGTGGTGCTGGTAAAGATCTTTCCACCTTTCAGGTAGAGGTAGCTTCCGTCATTCTGCTCACCTCCGTTGCCTTTGGTGGCATTGAAGCAATCATCGCTGGAAATGATGGATACGTCACCGTCATTAACGGTCAGCAAGGGGGCTTCAATCCCTTCCGTGCTCTTGTTGATGGCGGTGGTGCCTCCGTTGATTGTCACGGAGACGTCCGACTTCAGGCCATCATCGGTTGAACTGATGGTATAGTTGCCTTGGTGGATGGTCAAGGCGCCATTAGCTTTGATGGCTTTCGCCTCTGCATAGGTGCCGTTGTCTTCCCTCTGACCCGTTGATGCTGTGATGGTAATCTTGCTTCCCTTGGTCGTTACCGACAGGGTTGGCCCTTGTGTGGGAAGACCCAGGGTTAACGTGCCGTCGGTTTTGATGCCCTTGCCGCCTGCACCAGAGCTGGTCAGATTGATCGTGCCGCCTTGGAGGGAGACGGCCTGATTGCTGCTCAAGCAGCAGGCGGTGTAGGCATCGGCAACGCCTGTACTGTTGGTGTATTTGGCGCCCCCACCTGAAGTGGTGACCTTGAGCGAGCCGGCTGTCATGACAAGGGTGCCATCTGATGAAACACCTCGTCCAGCCAGACCGGTACAGGTGATGTCAAGGGTGGCTCCATTCAGGCTTAGATTAGCGTCGCATTTGATGGCCGTGCAATACGATGGATCGAAGCGACCGCTCACACCCGTCGTTTGCAATACGGCGGCTCCGCTGGTGACTACGGTGATGGTGCCACCGGATAATGTCATGTCCAGTTTGCTCTTCAATCCCTTGGCTTGGGCGCCGTTTATCGTTAGGTGCAGGTTGCCACCGCTTACCAACAGGCAGCTGTCTGTTGCTATCCCCTTGACGTCATTGGAGGGGAGGACCAGTGTCACCTGTCCACCGGATTGGATGTAGGAACCGGCATCCGCATCGATACCATCTCCGTTCGCTCTTATCGTTAAAACGCCTCCTGACACCCTCACGCCATCGTTGGCATGCAGGCCGTCCTTGGTGGCTGAAACGACCGTCAGGTTGCCTGCAGCCAGGAGAAAGGCATCGTCGGTGCTGATGCCGTGTGCCTCAATACCGGTGCCGGTTACTGACAGTGAGCCTTCTCCCTTGATGGTGAGGTCGCCTTCACTGAAGAGGGCTGCTTTCTGGTCTTCTGCTATTCCTTCGCTGCTGGTTGGCGGCGATGCATAGATGAGGCCATCGGCCAGGCTGTTGTTGGTTTGTGCCGGCAGCACGATGGTGGTACTCTTCCTAGATTGTGCGTTGATGGCCGGTCCGCTGGGGTTGGCCAGTTGCAGGTTGTTGAGAACGAGGGTGGCGTTTTGGGTACCATAACGCTTGAAACAACCGTTGTCCGAATGGCCTTCCAGGACAAACACCAGGGGACCTTCCAGCTGGCCTGCATCGATGGTGACCAAGGCCCCATCAATGTGGACGTCCATATCAGCCAATTCCAGGGGAAGGTTTACCGTAGCGTTGTCACCTTGGTAGTGTACCTTGATGGTGTCAGTGACGACGCTTGGAGACAAGCTGTCTATCTTGCTCAAGGGGATGGCGCGTGTGTTGCCGGTTTGATGCAGGAGAAGCGTATCGTGCCCGGTGCCAAAGGTCAGACTGTCCAAGGCTGCCGTCGGAGCTGTCAGAATAACCCTGTTCGTTTGATGTATCTGTATGGCTTCTTGGCTGCTTTGCCCATGAACTGTCAAGAGTCCAGCGGTACTCGCCAGCAAAGGTAGAGCCACCTTTGTACTAGTTTTTATGAGTGTCTTAAGGCCGTGGCCTCGTTTGATTATACCTGGCATCCTTTTTTGACGGAGCAAGTTACCTCATGCTGGCTGATTAGCCTAGTCTGGCTGTTGAAAGGAGGTTTTTTGTCGGTCAATGTTGTGGGGTCGAAGGGGGGCTGGTTTTTTCAAGAAAGTTCTGCAGGTGCTTCATGAACAGTTTCGGTGATTCCATCACGGTGAAATGTCCGGCTTCAGGTAGCAGTTGTATGGAGGCTTCCGGGCAGAGGGCGGCCAGTCGGTGCATGGCTTTTTTGTTTTCCGTATAATCGTACTGGCCGATCAATAGCAGCAAGGGAGGGTGTTGGGTCTGACGGGCGAGCAGACTGTCGGCTTGGTCGCCGATGAAAGCGTCGGTTTCCGGGTTGACCCATTGCCAGGCCTGCCAGTCATCAATCATCCGTTCCAGCTTGTCTTTGATGTGGCGATAACGTTTTCCGCTGATGCGCCGCATGCCTTGTTTCCATTCGGCTTTCAAGGCATCCATGCCTCTGGCTGCGTTTTCTTTAGCTTGCAAACGATTGCTCGCAAAAACGGTGTCGTTGTAGATCCTGACAACCTCGGGAGGTACCGATGAACGATCAGGAATGTGACTCAAGGCGCCAGAGGAAATGGTGGCCGAGTGTACACGTTCAGGGTAGAGGGCTGTGAATTCGGTGATAACCCTTCCTCCCAGTGAAACACCGACCAAGTGGGCCTTTTGGATGGACAATTTATCCATCAGTGCTGCCAGATCGTCAGCGTGCAGGTACCCAAAACCGACTTCAGGCACATCGGACAGTCCATATCCCCTGAGGTCGTACCGAACCACGTAATGATTCCTGGACAGCGGTTTGAACACCTTGTCCCACATGCGTCTGTCCGTACCGTACCCGTGTAGCAAGATAAGGGTGTCGCCTTGACCGGCTGTTTCATAATACAGCCTGCAGGTGAGACTGTTCGGTGACATGGTGTAGACACCCGACAGGACGTTGGGTGTGACCGTGGGAACGTCAGCATACCCCGTCGTTCCTTTTGGTTGACAAGCCAGGCAGGCAACCAGGGGTAGCGCTATCAGTGTCAAGTGTAAACAATGCATGGTGCTTGGGTGGGTGGTCATTGTTGGGCAGCGTCCTGTAGGCGCTGTAGTCACTGAATCAAGGTGGACTGTGACGGTCGGATACAAAAAACGTCCCTGGTAATGCGGATAACCAGGGACGTTCGTTCCGGTGATCCGCCTGGGGCTCGAACCCAGGACCCCAACATTAAAAGTGTTGTGCTCTACCAGCTGAGCTAGCGAATCTGACCTATGTGCGCTTCTGAAAAGCGAGTGCAAAGATACATACTCTGACCAAAAGCGCAAAATTATCCCTTTATTTTTTGGAAAAAACCCGTTTGGGAAAAGGTAAGTATATGGCATACATGTTATTATTGTTACTCTCAATAAGGGCTACAACCAACTTGGACCTTTTTCTTATCTTTGTGGAGCGTAACGGAGAAGGCCTGCAGGCTGTCTATCCTCCGTCCGCACTAACAGCAGTAACGTACTATGGCAGACGATAAAAAAATCATTTTTTCCATGGTGGGAGTCAGCAAGGTCTTTCCACCTCAAAAACAAGTATTGAAA
>DOBD01000019.1 GCA_003506275.1 Bacteroidales bacterium
CATTTCGGGCATTTTAATGTCTGAAATGATCAGATCGGGTATGTTTCCTTCCTGTAGCCAAGCGATGGCCTTGATGGGATTGTCCAACCAAACAGTGTCATAGTCTGCGTTCAAATAAAAGGAAACAATCTTGGCGATGGATTCCTTGTCATCCAGGAGAAGGATCTGTTTTTTCATGGGAGTGTGTGATGAGTGTGAGTGTGTGATGAGTGTGGGTGGTCGGTTTATGAATCCAAAGATATCAATTCTTCGTATTCCATCCATGGAAATGAAAAAAAATTGGTATATTGTCCATGAAAAGGCGGATCGTTATTACGTGTGCGGTTTTTCGTGCATCACCTTGTCAATGTGGATTCTAATAAGTATATTTGACCCAAAATAGTGTTTATTGCAAAGAGTATGGAAAAGCGAGAGGTATTCAATCCAGGTAGGGGTTTTAGGTTCCTGTTGTTGGTTTTCGTGAGCGTTGGTTTGCTGTCAGGTTGTGTGCGCAATACCATTGATGACAGCCTGCCTGCTGAAATCGAAGGATTGGCAGTTCCAGCTGCATTCAACTGGAGTACCGTAAAATCAGTAGAGTTGACAGTTAGCCCTCAGGATAGCTACAATGGGACTTATTATTACTACGTTGAGGTGTTCAACGGTAATCCGGTGACTGATACGACGGCCGTACTGCTGGCAAGCGGTGTGGCCAATCAAAACCAGGATTTTGTACGAACACTATCTTTGCCCAGTGTCGCTGAGGTGCTTTATGTCAGGCAAACCGACCCGCTACGAATGAGAACGACTCAAGTCGTAGTCGTTGATTCCACGCAGTTACGCTGTGATTTCGGTGATACGAGTCCCCTTACACCGGAAATTCCCGCAGCATCCTCCCGGTTGAGCGCTGCCAGGATTTCCTCCAATCCCACACCTTCCGGTGCCATCAGTTTGGCCACCACGCCTTCGGCAGCCATCACCCTGGATGCCAGTAAAGCTTATGTCATCCCTGCCGGTGTCACGTACACAGGNNCCTTTTCCCAAGGTTCCTTGCTGTATGTGGAAGGTTCATTAGAGGTAACCGGCACCAACATTCCTGTGATGGCGTCGGGCAACGATCTGGTGGTACAAGAAAATGGTTCCTTTACGTCTGGCGGGGGAGCGTTTTATGCCTATGCCGGTCGTCTCATCAACCATGGAACCCTCTCTGTCGGAACCATTACGCTCAACAGCACAGCGACTGTCTTCAATAGTGGCAGGCTTACCGTGACGGGCGCATTCACGGTGACCGATGGGGCCAATAGCCTGGTAAACGAAGGGTACGCAACCCTGGGCAGTGTCAGTCTGACCAACGGCCTGTTGGAAAACAATGGTTTGATGACCATAGATGGACAATTATACACCAACTCCGCTACTTTCAGGAACACCAACTCGCTGCAAGCTCACGAAGCCATTATGGTCACTTCACGTTGGTACATAGATTGTGGCACCTATATCACCGAGGCGTTGAGTGACCAAACCAACTCTGATGTCTACATCAAGCAAGGTGCCATGCTTAAAATTGGTACGTTCAACGGTTCGGGAACAAAGGTTCGTTTGGAGGCTTCTGCCATGCTGGAGGCTGCTGTGGCTGTCTTCAACTCTAATAAGACCCAGATTTTCGGCGAAGGAACAACGTATGCCTTGTGCCGTTTTGGTCGTGTTCAGGCAGGTGCTGGTAGTTATAAAGCCATTCAATACAAGGGTCGTCTTGAAGTGGAATGTTCCGATCACTACCAGGGACTCAATCAATGGAATCCTTTTTATGAAACAGACAGTAAAGTGCGTTGGGCTGAAGCCGGACAGGCAACAACCCTGATTGTCTCCACCAGCTGCAACAACGAAGGCCACACTCCCATACCTCCGGCTACTGTACCAAGTAATCCTGAGTATCCTATTGATGACCCCACCACTCCCACCTATACCTTCCTCATGGAAGACAATTGGCCGGCTGTGGCCGACTATGACTTGAATGACCTGGTCGCCAAACTCAGATTCTCCTATTTGCAGAACAATACCAACCAGGTAACAGGCATGCGCATCACGTATACCCTGGTAGCGGTTGGTGCCAAGAAATCGATAGCGGCTGCTGTTCAGTTGGATGAGTTGATGCCACAACAGATTCAGGGCGTTGTGCATGGTTCGTCCATTCCCTTGAATGGCAAGGTGTTTGCGATCAATACGGTTGGCCTTGAAGAAGGACAGACCAAACCTGTCATCCCTTTGTTCGATCAAGCCCATCAGGTGCTCGATCCGGCCATGACCTACAATTCAATGATCAATACCTATAAAGATAGTCCCCGTCTAACACCGGTGACCAACACCATCGACATCACGTTTGCCGAACCAATAACGGCTGAAAAGCTTGACGTCACAAAATTGAATTTCTTCATTGTACCTGAGTTTGAACGTTCGGTGGGCAATCGTACGGAAATTCACCTCAGGGGTTTCGCGCCTACGGATAAAGCCGAAAAGACCCGTTTTGGGCGTTACTACGACAATTCTGTCAACGGCTCTTGGTACTCGACGCCAGGTAACCTGGTCTGGGGCATCATGGTGCCATACGATTTCGCCTATGCGGCCGAAACCAAGAGCATTGTCAAGGCGTATCCTGATTTTTCTGCTTGGTGTACTTCAGGTGGCCTGGANNAAGGCGTATTGGTACCAGAACCCATCAACGGATGCTGAACTGGTCTACTGATTGAATGGGTACAACCATTAAACACTCCCTTGAGGCGCTATTGAATAAAAAGCCTTGTGGGGGTGTTTGTGTTTGTGTCGGGATAGTGTATCTTTAGCCCGCAAATCGTTAAAATGTAACAATCGAATCCATGAAGCAAATTTTGGTAACCGGAGGAGCCGGTTTTATTGGCTCGCACTTATGTGCTCGCCTGTTGGACGAAGGCCATTGTGTCATATGTCTGGATAATTTTTTCACCGGTTCCAAAAGGAATATCCTGCACTTGATCCCGGATCCGCGCTTTGAGCTGGTTCGTCATGACGTGACCTTTCCCTATTACGCTGAGGTGGATGAAATATACAACCTGGCTTGCCCTGCTTCCCCCATCCATTACCAACATGATCCCATTCAAACCACCAAGACGTCGGTCATGGGCGCCATCAATATGTTGGGTATGGCAAAACGCATCGGCGCCAAAGTGCTGCAGGCTTCCACCAGCGAGGTGTATGGTGATCCCATCGTTCACCCTCAGGTGGAATCCTATTGGGGCAATGTAAATCCCATTGGTATCCGGTCTTGTTATGACGAAGGTAAACGAGTTGCAGAGACCTTGTTCATGGATTACCACCGCAAGATGGGTGTCGATGTCAAAATTATCCGCATTTTCAACACGTATGGGCCTCACATGCACCCTAACGATGGACGTGTTGTTTCTAACTTTATTGTGCAAGCGTTAAAGAACGAACCCATCACGCTTTACGGCGATGGCAGTCAGACACGTAGTTTTCAGTACGTCGACGATCTGGTAGAAGCCATGATTCGCATGATGCGGACTGACAAGTCGTTTACAGGTCCGGTCAACCTTGGAAATCCCAACGAATTTACCATCAGGGAACTGGCCGAAAAGGTGGTTGCCTTAACCGGTTCGACCTCAACCATTACATATTTGCCGCTGCCTCACGACGACCCCAAACAACGCCAACCCAATATTTCCCTGGCCAAGTCCACGCTTAACTGGGAACCTACCGTTCAATTGGAAGAAGGGTTGAAACGAACGATTGATTATTTCAAGTCCCTACTGTTGGCTGACAGGCGGTAGACAAAACTCCAAGTCATATGAATGTTGAAGTCAACAAAGCCGAATACAAGATTCTGATTGTAGACGATGTATTATCTAACATATTGCTGCTCAAGGTATTGCTTTCCAATCAGCAGTACCAGATTTCTACGGCCATGGGTGGTCTGGAAGCCCTGGAAAAAATCAAAGAAAATAAACCCGACTTGATTTTGTTGGATGTGATGATGCCGGATTTGGATGGTTATGAAGTAACCAGAACCATACGGGCCATGCCGGCTCCCTATAATGAGATAGCCATCATTTTTCTGACCGCATTAAACAGCACGACCGATGTGGTGACTGGATTTCAAGCCGGAGGTAACGATTTTGTAACCAAACCTTTCAGCAAGGAAGAATTGCTCATCCGAGTCAACCACCAGATTTCGATGGAGGCTGCCAAGCGTATCATCGTTCGTCAGACCGAAGAATTGCGTGGTATGATCATGGCAAGGGATAAGATGTATTCCGTTATTGCACATGACCTGCGTTCCCCCTTGGGTTCCATCAAGATGATGTTGAACATGCTGCTTGTTTCCATGAATCCGGAATGCATGGGGGATGAGTTGTATGAAATGCTCAAAATGGCGAATAAGTCGACGGAAGACACTTTTACCTTGCTGGATAACCTGTTGAAGTGGACCAAAAGCCAGGTGGGGCGTCTCAAAGTTGTGTTTCAACCATCCGATATGGTGGAACTGACCAAGAGTGTCCTGGAAATCTTTGAAAAGATGGCCGAATTGAAACAGGTAGCCTTGATGCTGGAAGCCCCGGAATCCAGTGAGTGCTACGCCGACAGGGACATGATCAAGAGTGTGTTGCGCAACCTTCTCAGTAATGCCCTTAAGTTTAGTAATGCCGATGGAACCATCACGGTGAAGATCGAAGAAGGAGTGGACGAAAATGAGGGTAAGGTCGTGGTCAGTGTCGCCGACACTGGCTGTGGGATCAAAGAGGAAGATCAAGGGAAGTTGCTCAAAATAGACACCCATTACAGCACCTTCGGTACCAGTAAAGAAGAGGGATCAGGATTGGGCTTGCTATTGTGCCAGGATTTTGTGTTGAAAAACGGTGGCCGCCTTTGGTTTACTTCCAGGGAAGGAGAGGGTACGACGTTCTTTTTCTCCATCCCCAAAAAGCCGACGGAAGAAACACTCAATCAGCCCGAGCTCCTGATAGAGTAAACACCACTGCTTTGTGGTCGCTGAAATCCAGTTCGTGAGACCTGTACGACAAACCCTTCAATGACTTGTCGTGAAAGCAATAATCAATTCTTAGTAGGTTGCCCAGGTAGCGGTAGGTGTATTCATACCCTTTGCCCGAGGAACGGAAGCCGTCTTCCAATACGTTGTGGAATAACATATAGGGGTACGAGGCCGGGTGGGCATTGAAATCTCCACAGGCAATGACTGGGTAAGGAGAGCGCTGGATGGCTGTCGTCAAGGTCGATGATTGTTGATTCCGCATGATGGTATTTGCCTGAAGGGAATTAATCAATTGGTTGGCCTTTCCTTTTTTGTCGCCTAGGTTCCAAACCAAGTCTTCGACTTCCAAGCCCTGTTTGCGCTGGTTGAAATGGGTGGTTTGGAGGTGTATATTATACAACCGCAGGGTGTCTCCTTGAAATAAGACGTCAACATGAAGGGCGTGATTACCCGTCTGTTCAAACCGCCTATCGACGGCATTCAACAGCGGGTAGCGACTATGGGTGGTCAAGGCAAAGCCTGGCTGAGAACCGGGAGCGGTGACCGAGAAACGTAGTCCGCCTATGGATGCCATCAGTGAATCGGTGATTGTCTTGGCCTTTTCATCCATTTCCTGCATACACAGGATGTCTATCCCTTCCTGACGCACAAAGTCTGCTAACAGGCGTAGGGTCAGTTCTGTTTGACCGTAACTGATGCCCTGAACATTGTATGTGCACAATGTGATGGGTTGCTGGGTTTCTTGAACGACCGCTGTTGTACCATTGTTGAATTGAAACACAGCGATGATAAATGGGTAATTGACAAAGAGCGTGGCTATGGGTACTAAGACCCAAAAACTCCTTGCAGCCAACCAAAAAATCAACAGGAATAAACAAAGGACGATTATTACGGGTAAAAACAATCCGCAAAGCGTCAAGATGGCCGGCGCTTGATAGAGGTGGCTGTTTAAGAGAGCCCCAAAGCTTGTGATGAGGACCAGTAAACTTAACAAAAGAGCCAGTGTGCGGATGACTTTGGTGAACACGGTGATAAAGGTGCTCGTTTATCGTGCGATTGGAGGATTCAGGTTGCGTTGGATGATGGCGGTCAATTGCTTTTTGGAAAAGGGTTTGGCTAGAAAATCCGAGCAGCCCTTTTCCATGGCATTGCGCCTGTCGTCCTCAAAGGCAAAGGCACTTTGGGCAATGATGGGAGTGGTCTTGTCGCTTTCCCTGATCAAGGCTGTGGCGTCCAGGCCGCTGAGCTCGGGCATTTTGATGTCCATCAGGACCAAATCGGGTTTAAGCTCAAAGAACATGGACACCGCTTCAAGCCCGTTGTGAGCCCTGGTTAATTTAAAGGTCCTCCCTATCATGGCTTCAATCAACTTGAAGTTGCTGTCGGTGTCTTCAGCCACCAGGATGGTTATGTTTTGGGGATCAGTCAGTGTGTCTCCAAAAATGGAGATGGTATCCGATTGACTGCCGGTGACTACTTTGTTCAAGGGCATGCTGAAGTAAAAGGTGGAGCCTTTTCCCCATTCAGAATCCAGCCAAATTCTACCTCCGCAACGTTCCACGATGGAACGGCAGATAGACAATCCCAGACCGGTGCCTTGAGTGAAGTTGTCGGCCTTGACAAATCGGTCAAACACCTTGTCAACCTTCTCGGGAGCAATGCCCTTACCCGTATCCCTGACATAAAACTGCAGGTGCGTTGATTCCCGCGTGAAACCGAAGGTGATACTACCCTTGGTGGTAAATTTGAAGGCGTTGGTAATCAGGTTGCTTACAACCTGAGACAGACGGTTGCGGTCACAAAAGATGGCCAGTTCATCATCTGCCGGTTCGAACAGGAGGTTGACACCTTCAGGACATTTGATGGATAAGGTATGCAGCAGATCTTCCGCAAAATCCTTAATCTTGACCACTGTCTCATCGAAGGCCATGATGCCTGATTCAATTTTGGACAGATCCAGTATCTCGTTGATCAACCCCAGCAATCGTTCGTTGTTGGCCTCCACGATGCTGTAGTATGAGGCGCGGTCGGTGGCGTCCTCTGTTTCAGCGATGATTTTGGAGAATCCGACAATGGCGTTCAGCGGAGTGCGAATTTCGTGGCTCATATTGGCAATAAAGGCCGATTTGAGCTTGTCCGCCTCGATGGCTCTCTCCTTGGCATCCACCAGTTCCTGCTCCATGAGTTTTGACCTGGTTATGTCCTGTTCGATGGTTAGGATGAGTGGCCTGAGTTCGTCTTTGATGAGCAGTCGAAGTTGTTCGGTCAGCCTGATTTGACCGTCTTCGTCCTTGTCTTCCAGGATACGACGGATTTCCCCTTCACTCTGCATGACCTTAAGGTCATCCATGCGCAGGTTGTCTGCTTTCTCAAAATCGTACATATCATAGTCTGTCTTGCCAATCAATTGCCCGNNTAAGGCCGGTGTTAAAATCACCGCCCTCACGGTTGCTGAAAATGTAACGTAGGTCGGCGGCAACATCCTTGACGCTGATGTGCATCGGTATGTTTCGCAAGACCGTACTCATAATCTGATTCAGTTCCTTGACCTGCTTTTCATAATACACACGGTCGGTGATATCCTTGCCAAAGGTCCAAATAAGGCTTTCGCCAAAGGAGTCCTTGGTCAGGTACATGGTGCAGTCGAATGCTTGTGGGCCACGGGTTTCTCCCTCAGGACGGTTCAGCACAAAGTTGACGATTTGNNGTTGGTGCTGACTACTTGCTTGATCAACTCCATCCAACGACGACTGCTGATCCACCCGTTCTTGACCTGGGTGATCGTAAAGCCGGCGATGTCCGCTTCGGGCTCCCACCCATGGAGGGTGTTGAATTGCTGGTTGCCGTAAACCAATTGCCCGTCCGTTTTCATGGCGAAAATGTAGTCAGTGGAGTTGGATACAGCCCTGGTGACAATTTCCAGCTTGTGTTGTTGCCGTTTGATTCCGGTGATGTTTTGGACGTAGCCCTCGAGAAAGCGAATGCCTTCCACCTTGTAGGTGGACAAGGTCTTGAACAGCAGGTGATGGGTTTTACCTTTAATGCTAAGGCGTATATTGAGGAAGTCGTCAATTTCCTGTTTTTGTTTGCTGATAAACGTCAGGAAGGCCTCCTTGTCATCCGGGTGCACACTTTCAAGAAAGTCAGCCTGGCTGACGCTGGCGTAATCGGTGTCGCTGGAAAGCACCCCGAAAATACCGTTGTAAAAAAAGACGGCTTTTTTTGTATCATAATGCCAATGACCGATCTTGGCCACTTTTTCAATCTCACGCAGTCGGTAATTGGCCTGCTCCAGTCTTTGTTTGAGCAGGATCCGTTGTGTGATGTCCCTGCATTGACAAAGGATGTGTTGATTGTCGTATTTGTACAGGATGCATTTGAAAAAATAGGCTTTTCTACCCAGTTGAATTTCGTAATTATCGGTGGAGGTGTTGCCTGTCAATAAAACTTTTTTGAAGTTGTTCCATAGCGCGATGGAAGTTTCGGAAGGAATCAGGTCAAACATCCGTTTGCCGATAAAACGATCGGGCCGTTGCAGAAACCATCGATCGGTGTGCAGCACCATATCCACACAGCGTCCCTCGGTGTCGAGCAGGAACATGGCGTCGGCCGTCATCTGGAGGATTCTTTCCGAATTTCCAGGATCGTGAAGTGGGCTAACGGTCGAAGGAGTGGCAGTCATGTTTTATGCGTTTCTCAAGACGTATCGACAAATGTACGATTTTTGTAAAAGAGAATGACCAGGGTTGAAAAAAAAGTAAGGGGATTGGGTTAAACGGTTGTACTACCAGCTCGTTTGGCCTTTTCCCAAACACCGCTGCCTTTTCGTTTCTTAAGGTAGGAGAACCCTCGAATGACAGAAACATTCATGAATAGGAAATAGTATGGTATGTACAAAAATTTCTGTTTGATTTGTCGCCTGGCTAACCAATAACCGAGGTAGCCGGCTGCGTAAAAGAGGAGTTGCAGACATAGCAACACCAGGTACAATACCCGGGCTTCGTTGGTTAGAAAGACCAGGGCGATGTTCAAGGGTAACAACAGGAACAAGAAGAGAGGCGTGACCGACCACCGTAAGACCCGGTGGGAGACGTATTGGAAATTCAACAGACCGTACCGGAAAGGGTTGAGCAACGGTCTCAACCGCCAAATGGATTGCAAGCCTCCTGCCGCTATCCTGATTTTGCGCTTTTCTTCCTCCTTGATATCGGCCGAGGGGTCTTCCAGCGCGTAGGCTGTATGACAGTAGGCGATCTTGTATCCCTTGGCTGCGATACGCATGGACAGGATAAAGTCGTCCAGCAAGGTGTCGTGTGGCATCGGTTCGAACAATTCCCTGCGAATGGCAAACAACTCACCGGCGGCGCCGACGGCCGAATGCAACGCGTCATCCATCTTTTTTAACCACGATTCGTATTTCCAATACAATCCTTCGCCAGCGGTGGCATCACCCGTAGCCTGTTGCCTGACCCGTTTTTCTCCGGCCACACATCCCACTTTGGGATCATCGAAGCGGTGGATGATTTCCACCAAGGCTTCAGGATTCAGCAGGGTATTGGCATCGGTGAATACCACAAACGGCGTGTCGATAAACGCCATGCCTCTGCTCATTGCCGCCGTTTTTCCTTGCCGTAGCGGTTGGAACAAGACCTTGACATCGGGATAGGTGGCCAACTTATCGTTGGTTCCATCGTTGGATCCGTCGGTAATCCAGCAAATGGTCAGCTTGTCGACAGGGTAGTCCAGGGCGTGGCAGTTTCTCATTTTTTCATCCACGACGGCCTCCTCGTTGAACGCCGTGATGACCAGGGTTACCAAGGGCAGTTCCGCCGGTTTGTCGGGAGGAGGAGGGGTTTTAACCAAGCGGCGTTTGATGGTTACCAGGCACCAAAGTAACAAACCGTAGCCTACGTAGGTATAGGCTACGATGATGGCTCCAAGCCAAAACAGGATGAGCAGGACTGTTATCATGGTCAGAAGGTTGATTGCCTCAAAGATAAAAAAAAGGAGGATACAGTACGTTTTTTCCCGTAAAGATGAGTACATTCGTAGATAGGAAACCTAGCCCGCCATGAAAATCCTCGATTGGTTCCTTTTTGCCGTATTGGCTATCAATATCGGTTATTTAGTGCTTTTTGCACTGGCCGCCCGTTTTGCCAGACCGTTGCCTCGTTTGAGGCCCACCAACTATCGCAGACTGGCGGTGTTGATACCGGCTTACAAGGAGGATGCCGTGATTGAAGAGTGCGTTCGGTCCTGCCTGAATCAGGATTATCCGTCCGAACAGGTTACCGTGACCGTAATTTCCGACCATATGCTACCGGAAACCAATGAACGGTTGCGTCGACTACCCATCACGCTGGTGGAAGCTGACTATGAAAACAGCACCAAATCCAAAGCCTTGAATCTGGCGATGAGTCGTTTGCCCGACCATGACATCGCCATCGTGTTCGATGCCGATAATACCGTGGACAGCGATTTCTTCACCCGCATCAACGAGGCGTTCGAACATGCCGGGGTACGTTTGCTGCAAGCCCACCGTGTAGCCAAAAACATCAATAACCACATGGCTGTGTTGGACGCTGTCAGCGAAGAGACCAATAACAGTATTTTCAGGTCGGGACATTACACGATGGGTCTTTCTTCTGCCTTGATCGGTTCTGGGATGGCGTTTGATTACCCGCTATTCAAGGCGAAGATGTTGACCATCGTGGCTGTCGGTGGTTTCGATCGCAACCTCGAATTGTCCTTCCTTAAGGAAGGGCGTCGGATTCATTACCTGTCTGATGCCAAGGTGTACGATGAAAAGGTGCAGAACAAGCAAACCTTTTCCAACCAGCGAAGGCGTTGGTTGTCGGCACAAGTACACTATGTGGCGGAATTCGGGAAGGATTTCTTTCCGGCGCTCATGAAAGGCAACATCGATTTTTGTGTCAAATACCTACAGCAACTGGCCATCCCCAGAATCATATTGCTAGGATTAACCCTGCTTTACACCCTCTTGATTTCGTTGTTGGTTCCGGCTTTCGCTCCCAAATGGTGGTGTTTGTCCGGCCTGTTAGTAGTGGCCTTGTTGCTGGCCATCCCCGGCGAGCTGTTCGACAAACGCTTGCTGAAGGCGCTGATCATGTTGCCCAGCGTTTTCTGGCTGATGGTCAAAAACCTCTTCAAACTCAAGGGAGCCAATAAACAATTCATACACACACAACATGGCATCAATCGGTGATGGTTCGTTCAGCGGTGGTTTTCTGCCGACTGTGCGCCTGGACCAAGAAACAGGTGCTTCCCATTTTACTTCCGAAGACGGTTTACAGGTCTCTGTTTGGGGTAAGATGCTGACTTTGCCTTCCAACACAAAGGATGGTGCCCCCGCCTTGGCCGAGCGTGTCGCCAGCCTTTTCAGGAAGAAAGGCTGGGAGGGACTGGGTGTG
>DOBD01000063.1 GCA_003506275.1 Bacteroidales bacterium
AAAGCCCTCTACTACTTTGAATTGGTTCAGCATTTTGGTGGCGTGCCATTGGTGAAGGATTATGTCAAATCCATTGTCAACAATGTGCCCAGGGCCACGTTGGCAGATACGTACGCTTACATTTTTGACGAGTTGAACGCCTTGACCGGGGCTGCCAGCCCGCTACCGGCAGTCGACAAGAGCGGCCGCATCAGCAAGCAAGCCGTCTACCATTACCTGGCCAAAGCATACCTGACAGCTGGTTGGGATCTCAACGTTAGTGCTCATTTCACGACAGCTGCAGCTTGGGCCGACAGCGCCATCGCCCTTGGAACAGGCTTGGATGAGACCTTTGAGAGCCTTTGGTGGCCGGCCAATGACAACAACCACCAAGAAGTAGTGTTGGCAATTCAGTACGATAGTACGTCTTCCATTGCTGCTGGTTTGGCCAAGGCGGATTATGGCAATTCCTGGCAGACCAATTTCTGCCAGTACCTGGGAGGTAACGATCAGGGTTACAAGGGTACCTCGTCCAATTTCCTGCCTTCGGAGCGTCTCATGTACCTCTTCCAACCTGGTGATACCCGTTATGAAGCTACGTTCATGACCACGCTTTATTGCAAGGATCCCTCCAAACCTAAAACAACGGGAGACTATTATGCGCCATACAAAGGTACAACTCCCAGTCGGTATGTGGCTTTCTATTACCCGCCTCATTACGCGTCTTCTCCTGCCGACATTGCCGCTTGGAAGGCTGCCGATACGCTTTACCGTGCCACCACCGTAATTATACCCATGGCTTCAACAACCATCCATCCCAACGGTGCAGCATGTACGTATTATGAGGCTTGTACAGAGGGTGACGCTGTTTTCGGTATTGCAGCTGTGCGAAAATTTGACGATCCCGAATCTATATACGGCAATAATACCTGTTACAGGGACATCGTTTTGGCACGCCTGGGTGAAACCTACCTGATTGCCGCTGAGGCCTATTTGAAGGCTGGTGTGCAGGGCACGGCAGACGACAGGCTCAATGTGGTACGTGAACGCGCTTTCAGAGGCAGCGGCCTGGCTTATACAAAAAACAATGTAACGATTGATGACATCCTTGAGGAGCGTGCGTTGGAATTGTGTGCCGAACGTCTACGTTGGACTGATCTACGTCGGACACAGAAATTGATTAATTACAATGTTTTGTACAACCCTGAATTGACCGATGCCTCCAGTTTTATCGGCAACGACGGCAAGAATAAGCTCTACCGCCCCATTCCACAGTCAGCCATTGACCTGAATACGGCGACCATCGAACAAAATGAAGGCTTCGGAAGCGCTCCAGCTCAGTGATTCTTTTCCGGGGAGCTTCTTTTAGGCTCCCCGGAAAATCCTATAAACTAACCTTAATCTACATTATTCACCTTAAACCCATGATTATGAAAAAAATGCTACTCGTTTTGGCGGCTGTCGCCATGGTGTCCGCTACCATTAGCGGTCAAGTTACCAAGAAATTCACCGAAGCCACGACTGATCCCGGACCTGCTGCAGGGACAGTATGGGACACAGGTGATGGTTGCTCTATGTTCTTTTTTGATACCAATGACATTGTGAAAGCCAACACGGCCATCACCATTGGATCAGAAACGTTTGAGTTTTCTTGCCAAGGGAAGAACAACCCCAAACCCTGGGAACACCAAGCTCTCGGAGCTGCTGCCATGTGGTTGTTTGATGTAACGGTTGATGGGGCGCTGAGCATAGCTGTCGCCATCAACAAGACCAAACGCACGTATTTTGCCGAATGCCCCATTGTGGCTAACAAGGCTGATGATTTTACCTACGTTTTGTGCGGGGAAGAAGGCGTGTCCGACTACCTGTATACCAATGAAACAGAATTTAGGGATGGTGCTACCTTTGTTGGTGGCATTATTGGTGATACTGCCATGGTTAGATGGCCAAATTTGGTCGATCCTGCCAATACCTGGATATTCGTACCCATCACCATCCCTGTCAAGGCTGGTAAGTGCTATACCCTGTTCTGCACTGGTTCCAAGATGGCTATGTATGGTTTTACCTACACCGCCGGTGGTACGGTCGGCTTGGATGGCGTGGTTAGCAGCCGACGTCTCCTTTCCACCACCTATTACAACCTGGCAGGCAAGGAGGTTAAAAACTTCAATGCTGGCTCACAGAAGGGTGTTTATCTGGTCAAGAATGTCATGTCAGACGGTACGGTTGACGTTCAGAAGTTGATGATCCGCTAAATGTGAACTCGTTTAGTGATGGTATAAAAAGGGAGCCTTCGGGCTCCTTTTTTATTTGGTAACGGGGATGCCATCCTTTCGACAAGGATGCCATCCTTTCAAAAAGGNNTCCTTTCAAAAAGGATGCCATCCCAAGTAAAAGGATGCCATCCCTAAGGAAGGATGCCATCCTTATGGCAGTCGATGATGTCGTGGATGGTGATGAGGCCGATGATGGTGGAGGAATCTGAGGGTTCGGTGACGGCCAGCGAAGTGATTTTGTTGGTGGTCATTAAGCGGAGGGCGTCTTCGATTTGAGCATTGTCGGCGATTTTCTTGAAACCGTGGGTCATGAAGTCGACGGCGCGTTTGTTGACGATGTCTTCAAACCGCTGAACGGCGCGGCGGATATCCCCATCGGTGATGATGCCCGTCATGACACCTTCGGCATTGACCACCATGGTCATACCCTTCCGTCTGTCGCTTACCGTGTAAATGACATCCCTGAAGATGTCGTCTTCCTTGACGGTGGGGATGTCGGTGCTCATCAAGTCTCTGACCCGGGTAAGCAAGCGACGACCCAAAGCGCCTCCTGGATGGAAGAGGGCGTAATGGTCGATATCAAACCCCCTGCGGTGCATCAGGCAAATGGTTAGGGCGTCACCCATAACCAGCGTGGCCGTCGTGGAAGAAGTAGGAGCCAGACCAAGTGGGCAGGCCTCAGCCTCCACCCCGATGTTCAGGATAAGG
>DOBD01000278.1 GCA_003506275.1 Bacteroidales bacterium
TACCGGTCATTTTATCGACGGGGGAGTGCGGCTGTCATTGGGATGGTACCTGCTGCCCACCCTTTCCATCGGTGCCTACGGTGAATACCACCTGCGCAACCGTCAGCACCCCTGGATCAGTCCGCAAGGTCTGCCGCTTTACACACCCAACGAACTGGATGTGAGTCTGTATTATGGTTTTTTAGAACAGATGGCCGTCAAAGCCGGTGTCAAGAATGAACACCTGGTCGTCGGTTTGTTCATGTCTGGCTGGGAACTGTCCTGGTCACTCAATAAGCGTTGCCTGGTCGTCAGCCATTTCATTGATTGACATCAGCCCGGTGTTCCCAACTCAATGACATCCAGGTTTTCTACCTTGCCGGCGTTCAAATCGAAACACACCAGCGTCCTGACGGTTTGAAAGCCCTGTAGACCGGCAGCCCCGGGATTGATGTGCAGCAGGCTTCGTTGTTTGTCGTACTGTACCTTCAGGATGTGGGAATGTCCGCAGATAAAAAGATCGGGGTTGTATGTCTCAATTTCCCGTTTGATTTCAGGGGCGTATTTGCCGGGGTATCCGCCGATGTGGGTGAGCAACACCTTGACCCCTTCACACTCGAAGGCCAGGTAGCGCGGATACCGCAGCCGCAAGGGATACCCGTCGCAATTGCCATACACGGCTCTGACCGGCTTCAGGGCCTCCATATAGTCAGCCACCACCTCCGAACCGATATCTCCTGCGTGCCAGATTTCATCACAAGCTCCCAGATACTGATTGAACCGTTCTTCCCACCAGGCGTGGGTATCCGACAATAAACCGATGCGCATAATCGAGGATTTAGAAAGGCAAAGGTACGCATCCTGGCCGGGAAATTGTTACCTTTGACCGCAAATACGGCTCCTACGCATGAACCAGACTCCGGAAACCCTCCTGCCTTACGATAAACCCGACAGCAAACACGAGCAGGTGGCCGACATGTTCGATGCCATCGCGCCTGAATATGATTTCATGAACCGCCTCATGTCGTTCAGGCAGGACATCCGTTGGCGGCGCTTATCCCTCAAACACCTGCAAGCCCTGAAACCGGCCCTCATCCTGGATGTGGCCACCGGTACCGGCGACTTTGCCCTTGATGCTTTCCAGTACCTGCAACCGGAACGGGTCATCGGAATTGACCTGTCGGCCGCCATGATGGAAGTGGGTAAACAAAAAGCAGCCTCAGCAGGTTTGAGTGAACGCTTGCACTTTGAACAAGCGGACTGCCTCGACCTACCCTACGAAAACAACCGTTTCGATGCCATCCTGTCTGCCTTTGGTATCCGAAATTTTGAAAACATCCTGCTTGGCTTGCAGGAAATGCATCGGGTGCTGAAACCCGGCGGTCGCCTGGTATTGCTGGAATTATCCAGACCCACCTGGTTTCCTGCCAATGTGCTGTTCAATACCTACACCAAGCTTTTCATGCCGCTGGCCGGGAAGCTATTCACCAAAGACGGACAAGCTTACCGTTACTTGCCGGCCTCCATCCAACTGGTGCCGCAGGGTAAAGAGATGGAACGGCTGATGCGGGAAGCCGGTTTTGCTCAAACCAGCCACCACGCGTACTCACTGGGAGCCTGCACCCTCTACCTGGGTGATAAAGCGTGATTGTACGCTATTCGTTCAAAAAAGACTCATCGAAACTCAACGGCAACAAGGCCTTNNACCGACTCAATGCAGGCCGTTTCTCCCGCACCATACAACAGGACTTTGATGGGACTGCCCTGCCTGTGTTCGGCTTCCAGCAACGACTGACGACAGGCCCCGCAAGGTGCGATGGGCAGGTTGATGAACGCCTTCCCATTTTTGGCTGCCACGGCCAAATGGGTGATGGCGGCCTTGGGCCAGGTGGCGTTGGCGTAAAACATGGCCACCCGCTCAGCGCACAGTCCTGAAGGATAGGCGGCATTTTCCTGATTACTGCCTTTGACCACCTCCCCGTTGTCGAGCAGCACAGCGGCACCTACTTGAAAGCGGGAATAGGGTGCATAAGCAGTTTCAGCCGCTTCTTTTGCAGCCTCTAGTAGCTTTTTTTCCGTGTCGGACAACTCATCCAACGTGCAAAAGTGTATCTTTGTCGTAATTTGTCGTTCTGTCATAGAGCCTTGATTTTACTAACAAAAGTAACAAAAATACCTACATTCGAATGAAGCTGCGGATTTTGCTGTCCCTTTTCCTGTTGGCAAACATCGGGGCATTGACGGCCCAGAACCGGTTGAAACCCTACGAAGACTACATCGACACCTATGCGGACATCGCCAGGAAACAACAAGAAAAGTATGGCATACCCGCCAGCATCACCCTGGCTCAGGGTTTATTGGAATCGGGTGCCGGCAAAAGTGAACTGGCACTGGCCTCCAACAATCATTTCGGCATCAAATGCCACAATAACTGGAAGGGAGAAACGGTGACCTATTTCGACGACGGGCGCAATTCCTGTTTCCGCAAGTACGACAACGTTTCCGAATCCTACACCGACCACTCGCTTTTCCTGGTCAACGGTGCCCGTTACCGCTTCTTGTTTGAATTGGACGTAACCGATTATACCGGTTGGGCCAGGGGTTTGCAAAAAGCCGGTTATGCCACCGACAGGCAATACGCCGACAAGCTCATCCGTGTCATCGAAACCTACGACCTGAATCAATACACCAAGGGCGCTGTCAAGAAACGCAGTAGAGCATCCTCGGTCAGCGATGCCAAGGCCAGACGCGAGGCAGCCAAAGCAGCCAAAGCAGCCAGAAAAGCCAAGGCTGCCGGAACAATCAGGGATACCGCCACTACGGCTGTCTTCTCCGGCGACCTCATCAGGCAGGCCAAAGACTACCATGCCATGGGGCCTGTCACCGACAAACCAGGCATCAATCCATTGACTACGCACCTCATTGATTATGTGGGTACTACTCCCTGCATCCGTGTGAAATACGGTGACAGCTTTGCCGCCATTGCTGAAGAATTCGGTCTGAGTGTGCGTCGCCTGCGTTCCATCAACGACCTGTCTGCCGATTATACGCTCACCGTAGGAGAAATCCTCTTCCTGGACAGCAAAACCACCTGGTGGGAAGGAGAGAATCCCAGCCACATCGCTACCGAAGGTGAGACCATGCACCAGATCGCCCAGCGGTATGCCTTGAAAGTAAAGGCCTTGTACCAACTCAATGATATGGCTCCCGGTACCCCCATCAAGGCCGGCCAACGCATTTTGCTCAGAAATCCCGAGAAGATGTCCAATTTTGTCAGGACCATAAACCAGGTAATCAACAACCCGGACAGCCTCAACTTATCGAACTAATCATAGCTACAACATGGAAATTTACGGAAAAATCACCAAACTCCTTCCCTTGCAAACCGGCCAGGGCAAAAACGGCACCTGGAAAAAACAAGAATACCTCCTCGAATACGGCGACCAATACCCCAAGACAATGGTCTTCAATCTTTGGGGCGACAAGGTCGACCAATACGCCCTGACTGAAGGTGATAACGTCACTGTCTTTTTTGATGTGGAAAGCCGGGAATACAACGGCCGTTACTACACCGACGTCAAGGCGTGGCGCGTGGACAAGGGTGATAGCCAGGCAGCTCCCAACCAGGCTCCCAAAGCCGCCTCCAACCCCTCAACAGGCACCGAATTCGGCCAACCGGCGCCGGCTTTTCTGAGCGGTGACGAAAAAGACGATTTGCCTTTTTAATGCCCTCTCAGGTAAAAAGCAAGTCGTTTCAATGGCTTACATAGAAAAAAATCCTATTTTTACCAGCCAATAACGTGTTTCATCACTTTTAAATCTACCTGCATGAACGTCACACGCCTCTTCGACTTGCTCGATAATTACCTGGAAAAATACGCCGACAACAACGTTGTTCTGGCCGGCAAGGTCAATCATCAATGGGTCTCCTACTCCATTCATACCTATATAGAAAAGGTTAATTCCATCAGCTACGCGCTGATGGCCAAGGGGGTGGAGCCAGGCCATAAAGTGGGCGTCATCAGTTCAAACAGACCGGAATGGAATTTTTTCGATATGGCCATCATGCAGATCGGAGCCGTCAGTGTACCCATCTACCCGACCATCAGCGACAGTGATTACCTGCACATTCTCAACCACGCTGAAATCGAATACGTCTTCGTTGACACGGCCGATCTGGTGAGAAGAATCAAGCCCATCGTCTCCAAAGTGCCACATTTTAAGGAAATCATCTGTCTGGATAAAACAGAAGGAACCATCTTGTTGGATGATT
This sequence comes from Bacteroidales bacterium, assembly GCA_003506275.1. Lineage (GTDB taxonomy): Bacteria > Bacteroidota > Bacteroidia > Bacteroidales > UBA1402 > UBA8389. Next base: position 4,253 of record DOBD01000278.1, read on the forward strand.
TATACGCTTTCGGAAACAGTCAACCTAAACCAGAGGAACTGCAAGCCCGTAAGGCCGCTGTCAAACCGGAAGACCTGGCCACCATGATCTATACCTCGGGGACGACAGGGCTTCCCAAAGGGGTCATGCTGAGCCATAACAACATTGTCAGCCAACTAAACAGCCTTCAGAACACGCCCTCTCCCTGGAGTAAGATTGCCTTGAGCTTTTTGCCCTTATGCCATGCTTACGAACGGGTGCTCGTTTACCTCTACCATTTCCTGGGCTTTTCCATCTATTATGCCGAAAACCTGGGCACCATCGCGGAAAACATCAAGGAAGTTCATCCGACGATGATGACCTGCGTACCCCGTGTGTTGGAGAAAATGTACGACAAGCTCTACCTGGCCGGCAAGAAACAAAAAGGGATCAAGAAACGCCTGTATTACTGGGCGTTTGAACTGGCCAAGCACTACAAGCTGGACGACAACTCGGCCTGGTACAACCTCAAGCATAAAGTGGCTGACAAACTCATCTACAGCAAATGGCGCGAAGCCATCGGTGGCAATTTCGACATCGTGGTATCCGGCGGAGCGGCCATCCAGAAACACCAGGCGGCTTTCTTCAACGCCATTGGCATGCCTGTGTTTGAAGGATACGGCCTCAGTGAGACCTCCCCGGTGATTGCTGTCAGTGCCAGGGGCAAAGGGAATCGTGTGGCCGGAACTGTTGGGCCAGCACTTCCCGGTGTTGAAATCAAGATCACAGCCGAGAATGAGATTATTTGCAAAGGTCCCAACGTGATGCTGGGCTACTACAAAGATCCTGAGCAAACAGCTGAAGTCATCGACAAGGACGGCTGGTTCCACACCGGCGATACCGGTCGCTTCACGCCAGAAGGTTTACTCATCATCACGGGCCGCCTGAAACACATTTTCAAGACATCTTTTGGCAAATACATCAACCCATTCCTCATCGAAGAACAGTTTTGCAAATCGCCCTTCATTGAAAACATGGTGGTATTGGGCGAGAACCAGAAGTTCGCTGCCGCCCTCATCCATCCGGACATGATCTACCTGAAGGATTTCTGCAAACGCCATGAAATCACGTACACCGATGACGCTTCGTTACTGACACATGCTGACGTCAAGGCTATCTTCAACAAGGAACTGAAGAAATTCAACCCCCTGTTTGCCCACCACGAACAAATCAAAGCCTACGAATTGGTCAGCGAAGAATGGTCGGTGGATAACGGGATTCTCACCCCCACCCTCAAGGTGAAGCGCAACATCATCCAACAGCGCTACAAAGACTTGATTGACAAACTGTTCGAATAATGTCCATCCAACAACAAACCCTGCGACTCAAACCTAAGCCGCAGGGTTTTCATTTAATCACGGAAGAAGTACTGACTCAACTGCCCCCTTTGCCCAAGGTCGGTCTGTTGCAGTTGTTTATCCAGCACACCTCAGCCGGTCTCAGTATCAATGAGAACGCTTATCCCGACGTGCAAACCGATCTGAAACGGATTTTTGACCACTTGGTCAAAGAAAAAGAATCGTACTACACGCAACATGGTGGCTCACGCTCATTGGTGGCCACCGTTTTGGGTTAATGAGAACGGGTACCTGGCGTTATTTAACTTTTTGAACCTTGACGGCCATCAATCCTTTGAGGCCTTTTTCTACCTCGAACGTAACGCGGTCACCTTCCATGATGGATTCCAGCAAGCCATTGGCATGAACGAAGTACCGGTCGCTGCTACCGGTTTCACGAATAAAACCGAAACCTCTGCTGTTGTTGAACATATCAACCTTACCGGTATGGACAGGGTCGATTTCCTCCTCTTCCCGCTTGGGAACAGAGACGGCGATGGTTTCTAAATCAATGGCCTCTTTTTCAGTAGGATCAGGTTGAGTATCGGTGATACGTCCGTACGCATCCACATAGGCAATCATATCGTCCAGCCCGCTTCCGCCGGTGGTTTTGCGTTCTTCAGCCTTCTGTTGTTTGGCTTGCCGCTTTTCAAGTTTTTTCTTCTCGAGTTCTCGTTTGTTGTAACTAATTTGTGATCGTGCCATATTTGATTGTTAATGTTGCGGTTGTGAAAACAAAGACGAGGAACCAACGGGAATTTTCCGACCGATCAACTTCTCAATGTCCTTGATGTACGGTTTTTCCGTCGTTTCACAGAAAGAAAAGGCTTTACCGGCTGCCCCTGCTCTGCCTGTACGGCCGATGCGGTGTACATAGGTCTCGGGGACATTGGGTATTTCGTA
>DOBD01000039.1:0-758 GCA_003506275.1 Bacteroidales bacterium
GATGCCGCTCCGCACGATGTTGAGACGCTTTCACAGTACATCCTTCGTACTACGAACTTTCGACTGAAAACGGCGTGGTATTCCGGCAAGGCAACGTTGCCAGCGAATTGTTCCGTAACCAACTTCAGTTTTATCAAACTGGGACCATATATCGATACGCTCGGAGGATTGGATTCACCCAAAACCAATCAGCGTTTTTATAAAATTGAAGACNNATGATCGATTTGACAAGGCAATTTTTCACCCGGAAACAAAGAAACTGACTACCCATGGTAATACGACTTCGCTGTCATTTGTGCAGCATTTCCCTGTATTCGGTGGGAGTCATGTGATACCGCTGCTTGAAGCACTTACTGAAGTAGCGGGAATCGTTCATGCCCACCATATAAGTAATCTGCGACACCGTATATTCGCCCACCTCCAGGAGTTGAGCGGCCCGCTTGATACGGACCTCGCGAATGTACTCGTTGGGAGAGAGTCCGGTCAGGCTCTTGAGTTTGTTGAAAAAGACCGTGCGCCCGTAACCGGCCATCGAACAGAATTGTTCCACCGAAAAGGCCCCATTGGAGATGTTCTTTTCCATGACGCTCATCANNTCACGGCTGTGCGCCTGTGGCATGGGCACTTCGATGTCCACCTTGCTTTCATTCACCAGCCAGCGTTCCCGGAAGAATGATTGCAACTTGACCCGCTGTTCAATCATGTTGGCCACCCTGGCTTCCAGGAAAGTGGCACTGAACGGTTTGGTGATGTAGTCG
>DOBD01000039.1:910-3118 GCA_003506275.1 Bacteroidales bacterium
AGCCAGTCTGTCCATCGGCCGCATCGGCCACCCGGTACCGACGACCCAACACGGTTCGCAGGAAAGGCCTGAGGTCTTCGTTGTCTTCCACGATCAAGACCATGTGCGAGTCATCCCTGCCTACCGGTATACTCTCCTGGCCGTCTTCGTCACAACCAGGCTGATTAGCGGCGGGCAAGGCCACACCATCGTTGAGGAGAAAATCGACCTCCTTTCCAAAGTGACTCACACCCAGTTTGAATCGAACTTCAAACGTGGTGCCCTGTCCCGGTTCGCTGCTCACATTGATGATTCCGCCGTGCAGGTTGACCAATTCCCTGGTCAACGACAAACCGATACCCGTGCTGCGCTTGGACGCCTCCGTACCTTCGTCAGCCGAATAGAAGCNNACTGCGCTTTGAGGCTTCGGTGCCTTCATCGGCCGAATAGAAGCGTTCAAAGATGAGGGGCAGCTTTGATTTTTCAATACCCACGCCCTGATCGATCACCTGAAGCACCGCTTCGGTTTCAGTCGCGAACAGTTTGACCCTGATTTCCTTTTCGGCCGGCGTAAACTTAAAGGCGTTGGACAACAAATTAAACAGGATGGTATCAATGGCGTTTTCGTCCATCCACACCAATATACCCTGACTCTCGTCTTCCAGCGACAACACGGTATTTTTTTCCTTGGCTATTTCCTCAAAATGACCACAACTCTTTCTGACCAGGTCAGACAGGGCAGCCTCCTTCAGTTGAAGGCGCTTTTTCTTGTTCTGAACCTTGCGGAAATCCAGAATCTGATTGATGAGTCTGGTCATACGGTCGGTATTCCGTTGGACAATCTGAAGCTGACTCTTGACGCCATCAGACACATCTTCGTGTTTAAGCATGTGTTCGATGGGTGCGGAGATCAACGTCAGGGGTGTCCGCAGTTCGTGGGAAATATCCGTAAAGAAGCGCAGCTTCAAGTCCGACAACTTTTGTTCCAGCAACACCTCGTTCTTGAGCCGCATAAAGAAAATCAACAGGTAGACGATAAGACCGACCACCAACAAGCCCAGGATAATGTAGAGGATAAACGCCCAAATGGTCTCCCAAAAGGAGGGCAACACCTTGATATTTAGAGCCCTGGTATTGTCAGCCCAGACACCATCGCTGTTGGTCGACCGCACAAGCAACCGATAGTCACCCCTGGGTAAACCCGTATAAGTGGCCACCCGTTGCTTGGAGGCCGTGTTCCATTCTTCTTCGAAGCCGTCCAACTTGTATTCATACTGGATGTTTTCAGGCGTCTGGTAGTCAAGGGCCGCAAATTCCACGTTGAACGTGCGTTGTTTGTGCGTAAGCTTCAGCGTGGTAACATCATCAAGGTGCCGTTCCAAGGGGCTGTCCTTGCCACCCACTGGCACATCGCGCCCAAAGAGTTGAAGGCGTGTAAAAACGATGCGGGGAGCAAACAAGTTGCGTTTGATGGCCCCTGGGTCGACGGTATAGAAGCCAGCCGCGTTGCCAAAAAGCAAGAGGCCTTTATCATCCTTGTACACGGACGCTTCCAAAAAGTCGCCGGATTCCAGCCCATTGAACCGGTTGTAACGGTCACAATTGCCGGTTTCCGGATTAAACCTGGCCAAGGTGTTTTCAGACGTAATCCACAAGTGGTGTGTGTCATCTTCCACCAAACCCAGTACGATATCGGTGTGAAAACCCTGCTTTTGATTGTAGGTCACCAGTTCAGGCCTGTTACCTGGCGTGTAATCAGTACAAAGCATCAACCCGTTGCCAAACGTGCCCAGCCAAACCCTTCCTGAAGCATCGCAACAGATATCGTACACGTCACTGCTGTACATGGCGTTACGGGTAGCCATATCACGGCTGAAATAGTGAAAGCGCAGTTCCCTGGGCTTGGTGAAGGTCTCCGAAAAGACCAGAAATCCGTTGGTGGTACCCACCCAGATGTTGCCCTGTTTGTCGCGTTCCAGGCACCTGACCCTGGCACACAGATCCATGGGATAGCCCAGCAAGTCATTGCCTGCGTGCAGGAAGCGAGGACGGTTGGAGAGTTCCTCGTTGAACAGCATCAGACCTCCGTCGTAGGAAGCAATCCACAGCCTCCCTTTTCCATCTTGCAACAGGCTGTACAAATTATTGTTTAAAAGACTGTAGGGATCACCCGGCTGATGAACGAAACGGGTAAATTCAAACGCGGTGTAGGTCGTATTCCTGGGAGTG
>DOBD01000039.1:3126-4137 GCA_003506275.1 Bacteroidales bacterium
TCAAGCAACATATCATAAACCACCAATTTGAGATCGCCACTCGGTCTGAGTTGACCGTCGCTGCAAAGCACGCCCAGAGAACGGCCAGTCGGGTCGAATACCCGCAACTCACCAGCCTTTGAGGCTACCCAGGTGTGTCCGGCAGGGTCCTTGAACAGACTACGGATATCAGGTGTACCGCTTTGAATATACGACTCCAGTGAGGTAAAACGAAATCCTCGGCTACGGGTCACACACTTGTAAATACCTTGATTGCCACTGCAAAGCCATAGAACCCCCTCAGAATCGGCCCAGGCCACCTGAATATTGGTTTTGAATACGCAATCGGGGTCACCGGGTTGGTTGAAAAACCAGTCCAGGCTGTTGGTTTGTCGGTTGAAAGGAAACAAGGTTCCCTCCCTGGTGTGAACCCACAATGTACCCAAGGCGTCTTCAAACACAAAGAAGGCCGTTTGCTGGGCCGTTGAGCGAAGGGCGTTAGGCGTCTTCAGCCATAAAGAGGTAAACCGTTCTTCATCAGGCTGAAACCTCAGCACCCCAGGTTGATCGGTCGATAACCAAATGTCACCCTGACTATCCACAAAGGCACCATTCAATTTGTCGCTCCGCATGGCCGGATGAGTCATACGCGTATAATGCTTCCTTTGTTCGGTATCCATGTCCATCAAGAGGAAGCCCTGTTCGGCAGAAGCGACCAGCAGCTGGTTCTCCGACAGGCTGTGCAACGCAAACACAGCTGACGTAAAGGGTGTCCTGATTTCGTGAAAAGCGCCGGCTGCCCGTTCATACACCCAAAGGGATCCATGAGCCCCTCCGAAATACAGGGCATTGGTTGTTTCCAGGCATACCCGGAAGGATCTGGAGCCAGCTTGTTGTGATGCTGCTTTTTCGCCCAGCACGGTAACCGGTTCTTTTTCATTGATTCGTTGCCTGGCCAGACCCTGCTCAGCCAGTATCCAGGTTGTTCCTTCTTTGTCCAGATAGACTTCGTTGAGCCTGCCCGCCGTTGAC
>DOBD01000036.1:0-4851 GCA_003506275.1 Bacteroidales bacterium
TCTGGCGTTGTCGAGGAAAAAGTTGATCAAGGCACGTTGAAGGCGGGCACCTTTCCCTTTGTACACGGGAAAACCGGCTCCGGTAATCTTGACTCCCAATTCAAAATCAATAAGGTCGTATTGTTTGGCCAGTTCCCAATGGGGCTGGGCGTCGGCCGGTAGTTCGGGTTGATGACCACCACTGCGTTCCACCACGTTGTCTTCTGCGGTACGGCCGGCGGGTACGCTGGCGTGGGGCAGGTTGGGTAGCTGAATCAAGCATTCCTGCAGGTTTCCCTCAATGTTTTTCAGCGTGGCTTCCAGGGCTTTGTTGCTCTCCTTGAGGCTGGCTGTCCGCTCTCTGGCCGCTTTGGCCGCCTCTTGTTGACCCGACTGCATGAGTTGGCCAATGGAACGCGACAGGGTATTCAACTCAGCCAGACCCGCGTCCAGTTCGGTTTGAGTACGTTTGCGGTTGGCGTCCAAGTCGAGGATGTCGGCCACAAGTTGGTTGCCGTCGAAGCCTTTTTTGGTCAAACCAGCCAGGACGAGTTCTTGATTGTCAGTAATGAATTTGAGCGTGAGCATACCCTTGGTCTCTTAAAATTGTGAAGCGACAAAGGTACATCGTATCGGCTGAAATCACAACTTTTTTTCTGCTTCCAAAGCCTGTCTGAGTGTAGGAAATTGAAAGGTGTAACCTGTTTCGGAGACCTTCCGGGGACTGATTCGGCTACCTACCAACAGCAGGCTGGCTCTGCCTCCCATGAACAGCTTGAGCAGGAAGGTCGGAAGGGGAGGTAGGAAAAAGGGCCGTTTCACGGTGGAAGCCAGGGTGGCTGAAAACGAGCGGTTCGTGTGAAATTCCGGTGCTACGGCGTTGTAGGCACCCTCCATGTGGTGGTCATCCAACGCTTTCCTGTACAGTCCGCAAAGGTCGTCCAAGTGGATCCAGGGCATGGCTTGACGCCCTGAGCCCAAGGGTGTGAGTAACCCCAGTCTTCCCAGGTTGTAAAGCAGGGGCAGGACTCCACCTTGACGGCTAAGAACCAATCCGGTACGCAGCACGACCACCCTGGTGTTGTTCTGTTTAAACGCCATGGCGGAGGCCTCCCAGTCTGAACAAACCTGTNNCCGCTTTCAACGCTGGGTCTGTCTGAGGTGCTGTTGCCGTAGTAGCCCACAGCGGAGGCTGAGACCAGGGTGGGAAGCGCCCAACCGTGTCTCTCCAGGGCCTCCCGGATGATCTCAAGTCCCAGTACCCGGCTATCTCTGATGGCTTGCCGGCGTGAGTTTGTCCAGGATTTGGCTCCGATGTTCTCTCCGGCAAGGTGGATGATGGCATCCACCCCTTCGAGGGCCTTCTCATCGAGTTTACCCTTGAGCGGATTCCAACGATAGGCGTCGGGAGCCGGTGAACGACCCAACAACCGGATTTCGTGTCCGGCCTCCATGAGCAGGGAGACCAATCGTCGCCCCACCAATCCGCTGCCCCCGGTAATCAGAATGGTTGCCATGTTGCAAATGTTGGTTCAAATGTAACCAATCCATGACTGCCTTCACAGGGTTGGGAATAAATTTTTACATTTGTGGTCGCTGGATACCTTTGAAACGAAACATACCATGAATAAACGCCTGCTTCTCTATCTGTCACTGACAGTGTTACCCCTGATGGCCTGGTCGGCCGAACGTATGAAATACAATTTCGATTCCGATTGGAAACTGTACGTTGGTGACGATACGACGGCCTTTGAGACGACATATGACGATGCTGCCTGGAAATCAGTCACGTTGCCGCATGCTTTCAACGAGGAAGAAGCGTATGCCAAACCCATCGACCAGCACACGGGACGGGTGGTTTGGTACCGGAAAACGTTTGTTCTACCTTCCAAACACAAGGGGCAACGTGTCTTCATTGAGTTCGAAGGTGCCAGACAGGCTGCCGAAGTATGGGTCAATGGTACCCGTATCGGTTTGCACGAAAATGGTGTTATGGCGTTTGGGTATGATTTGACCGATGTGGTCACCCTGGGCAGCCGCCATCCCAATGTCATCGCTGTCCGTACCGATAACAGGTGGGATTATACAGAAAAGGCCACGGGTACGTCCTTCCAGTGGAACAACCGGAATTTCAACGCCAACTACGGTGGATTGCCCAAGCATGTCTATCTCCATACCACCAACAAGTTGTACCAAACTTTACCCTTGTACAACAACCTGAAAACCACAGGTGTCTATGTGTATGCCACTGATATCGATGTGGCCGAACGCAAGGTGCTGGTCAATGTGGCCTCAGAGGTCAGGAATACGAACCAACGCCCCAAGGCAGTCAAGCTGCACATCCTCATCCGGGATGTGGAGAAAAAAATTGTCAAGGAGTTTATTTCCGATGAGTTCGTTGTGGCACCGGGAGAGACAAAAGTCATCAAGGCTGCCGGCACATTGAAAAATGTCAACTTCTGGAGTTGGGGTTACGGGTATCTGTATGAAGTGACTTCCAGCCTAGTCTCTGGCAAAAATACCGAGGACGCCGTTAAAATCAGGACTGGCTTCCGTAAGACCTATTTTGGTCAAGGTGTTTTCAAACTGAACGACAGGGTGTTGCAACTTAAGGGCTATGCCCAGCGCACCAGCAACGAATGGCCTGGCGTAGGACTGTCCGTGCCAGCCTGGTTAAGTGACTACAGCAACCACCTGATGGTGGAAAGCAACGGTAACCTGGTGCGTTGGATGCATGTCACGCCTTGGAAACAAGATGTGGAGTCGTGCGACAGGGTTGGGCTGATTCAAGCCATGCCAGCCGGTGACGCGGAAAAGGACGCGTCGGGGCGCCAGTGGGAACAACGGGTTGAACTCATGCGTGACGCCATCATCTACAACCGCAATAACCCCAGTGTTATCTTTTACGAATGTGGCAACGAGAACATCAGCGAGGAACACATGGCTGAAATGAAAGCGATCAGAGATACCTACGATCCCTATGGCGGTCGCGCTATCGGATCCAGGGAAATGCTCGACAGCGACGTGGCCGAATACGGTGGCGAGATGCTCTACATCAATAAAAGCGCCGGCAAACCGGTCTGGGCCATGGAGTATTGCCGTGACGAAGCGCTGCGTTTGTATTGGGATAGTTATTCTTACCCTTACCACAAACATGGGGACGGTCCCTTGTACCGCAACGCCAACGCTTCGGCCTACAACCAGAACCAGGATCTCTTTGCCCTGGAGACCGTGGTGCGCTGGTACGATTACTGGCGCGACTGGCCAGGTACCGGAAAGCGCGTCAGTTCAGGTGGTACCAGCATTATTTTTTCCGATTCGAACACGCATTACCGGGGTGCTGAGAACTATCGACGCAGTGGCAAGGTCGATGCGATGCGTATTCCCAAGGATGCCTTTTATGCCCATCAGGTCATGTGGGACGGTTGGGTAGACGTGGAAAACAGCCGCACCCATCTGATCGGTCATTGGAACTACCCCGCAGGAACGGTCAAACCCGTGTACGTCGTATCTTCCGGTGACAAGGTAGAGCTCTTTGTCAATGGTAAGAGCCTGGGGTATGGGAAACAGTCCCATCGATTCTGGTTCTCGTTCAAGGACGTGGCCTTCGAACCAGGCATCATCAAGGCCGTCAGCTACGATGCAGCCGGCAGGCAGTTGAGTACCGACGAGCGTCGTACCGCCGGTGAGCCGGTAGCCTTGCGCCTGACCAATATAGAACGCCACACCCAGTTGATGGCCGATGGTGCCGATATGGTGTTGGCTGAGATTGAAGTGGTGGATGCCCAGGGACAACGTTGCCCCTTGGCCAACGATCAGGTGACGTTCCAGTTGCAAGGTAAAGCGACGTTCCTGGGAGGGCTGGCCAAAGGGCCAGAAGATAACTACGTCAGGCGTACGGAGTTGCCCGTCGAATGCGGTGTCAACCGCGTATTGTTGCGCACCACCGATGAGGCCGGCCTTATCCGCCTGATTGCCAGGAGTGGTGACCTGACTCCAGACACCCTTGACCTGAGGTCGTATCCTATCGATGAAATGAACGGATTATCCACCTATTTATCGGGCAACGCCCAGTATTGCCGCCTCGACAGAGGTCCGACACCTCCCCGTCCTTCCTACGTGGTTACCCGTGTTCCCTTGTCTGTGGTCAAAGCGGAAGCCGGAGCCAATGAAACAACTGTGATCAACAGTTACGACGACAATGAAATGACCGAATGGCGGAACAACGGCAAGCGTTCGACCGGATGGATAGCCTATACGCTGTCCAGACCCGCCGCATTGTCGGAAATATGCCTCAAACTCACCGGCTGGCGCAACCGCTCATATCGTTTGCGCGTGTTGTCTGAAGATAATACGGTGTTGTGGGAAGGGGAAACCCCCAGAAGCCTGGGTTACGTAACGCTCCCTCTCACATCTGGGGTGAAAACGCGCCAGGTAAGGCTGGAATTGGTGGGTGCTTCTACCGAGAAAGATGCCTTTGGGGCTATTGTAGAACTGGAGCAGGGTAAAAACCTGGATCTTTTTGACCGTAACCATCCGGACCAAGGTGATCCCATGGATGAATTGCGCATCATCGAGATTGAGTTTTACGAATCAGCCAACTAACACGGAAACAACAAGCACTCATGGAACTGACCCAACAGGCTTTCATTTACCTTGCAGTCTCTTTTTTCAGTTTTGTTTTTTGTTACTTGACGTGGCTACGCCGCCTAGTACCGGGCGCCTGGGAATTGTGCCTCCTGACCATGACGACCGGCTTTTGGGCTTTCACCCTTTTTTGCGAATCGCTGGTTCAAGCGGTAGAGTTGAAGTTGCTTTGGGCCAAAGTCTCTTACACCTTTGTCACCACGAGTCCTGTCATTTACCTGTTGT
>DOBD01000036.1:4860-5759 GCA_003506275.1 Bacteroidales bacterium
ACCGGACGAACGGCCTTGAAATACTGGCCGCACCGGCTTTTCTTATTTGTGGTGCCCTTGATTACCATCGTATTGACCTGGAATAACGACTACCATCATTTGGTATGGAAAAGCTGGGAGCCGCTGGCGACACCGCATGATTTGCTGCAGTTTGAACGAGGAATCTGGTTTTGGATAGGCATCCTTTTTTACAGCTACTTAATGATGTTTCTGGCTACCAATCATTTGTTGGTTTTCCTTTACAGAAACAAAAGCGCCTTTGGGCACTCTCGGTCGNNAGAAATATAAACGCTTTTGGGCACTCTCGGTCTGTCATCTTGGTGATAGGGTCGCTAACGCCTTGGATTTCAAGTGTTTTGTTGGTTTTTGGATTGAATCAATCCTGGGCTTCCCTGTTGACTCCTTTTCTGGTGCTGATGACAGGTGCTGTTTTTACGTTGGTTGTTTTTTACGCCGGGTTTTACAATTTCTTACCTGTAGCCAGGGAAGTCTTGGTGGAAAAACTACCAGACGGCATCATCGCACTGGATAAACTAAACCGAGTGCAAGATATTAATAGCAGGGCTCGTAGCATGCTGGGGTTGTCGGCTACGTCTTCTGGCCTGGTCGATTTGAAGGCTCTGAATGCTCCCTATCACTCATTGGGAGTGGCACTGCTGGATAAGGATACCACTGTATGGGAACTTCGTCAGTCGAATCAGCTGATTGTGTCTTATCAACTGGATAAAGTGCCCATTCAAGTCTCTACCGGGTGCCGGGTCATCATCATCCGGGATTTGACCGATCAAAAGCAGGCTGAGAAAGCCATTTTGGAAGCCAAGGAAAAGGCAGAAGCCAGCGACCAACTTAAATCAGCTTTCCTGGCCAATATGAGTCACGAAATCCGCACCCCCATGAAC
>DOBD01000185.1 GCA_003506275.1 Bacteroidales bacterium
GGCGTAGTTGATGCCGTTGGTGGTTTGGACCACGCCTTGGGTCACCAGGTAGGTTTGGTTGTCTTCCTTGTACTTGAGTCGGTAGTGTTGCCTGCTTTCAAATTGGTACCACCATTGCTTGTCATTTCGATAGATGCGGTAGGTGAGTTGACGGCCAGCTACGGGTTTGCCACTGTTGTCGAGCAGTACCAGCGGGAAGCGTGCGATATCACCGGTTTTATAGTATCCGTATCCGGTGGCGTCTCGTAGCCCCACGTAATAGGGGTAGACGTGTTTGGTCACCACGTTCCAGCTTCCGTTGGGTTGTCCGCCCTTGTCGAACACGTTGGCGATGATCTTCAGTTTTAGGGCTGAGGGTACATTACCCATGGGAGGTAGCCTCCAGCTGCCTTTCAGGTTCCCTTCGGCATCCAGGGTTTGTTTGAGCACGTTTTGTGTGCTGGGTTTGAAGTCAAGATCGGCTCTGGTAAAGGTGTAGTTCGTGTACTTGGGAAACGTCATTTCAAAGGGGTGCACTTCAACGGTGACATCGGCTTTCAAGTTGCCGGCAGGGGCTCCGAAGAGGTAGGCAGCATTGACACCAAAGGTCAGTTCATTTTCCGTAGCCTGGAGTTGTTTCTTCCCCGGTTTGACGGCCACCTTCAATTGGTCGGCGACCACCGTCTCTATTTTCAGGTTGTGGTAAAACCAGGATCCGCCTGTGTTGATAGTAAGGCTGTACGTTCCGGTGGGAGCTGTTTCATCTGTCTTGAAGGCGAAAACGTAAAATCCGTCTTTGGCTTTGACGGACGTGTGTTTGTATACGGTGTTGTATTCGGGGTCGTGTACCTGAATGGTGGCGGGGTGGTTGGCCGGGAAGCGTTGGTCGGCATTCTTGACGATAAAGCCCACATGGATGGAATCGCCAGGTCGGTAGACACCCCGTTCGGTGTAAACAAACCCTTTGGTCTTGTTGAAGTTCTCACTGACACCACCCACGTCAAAGCCTGAATGGCTCCACTGCATTTCATCGCGTGAGAGTGCCGTGATTTGCAGCCCCTGTTGGGCGAGTACATAACTGAAATAACGCCTGGAGCCAAAAGTGGCCACACCCTGTCCGTTGGTTTCATTGGTGGTCAGGGCTGTACCTTCGTAATCAAGCAGTGTTACCTTCACACCACTTTTTGGTTGGCCTGTGAGGATGTCGGTGACAAAGACGTAGGTTGTGTTGTGGGCATCTTTGACGGTCATGCCCAGATCGCTCAGAAACACGGGTTTGTAGACATGCCCTTTTTCAGCCAGGTACTCCAAAACGTCCGATTCGATGGGGGTGTGTACGTCTTCCGGGGTGAATGTCAGTCTGACCAGGAACAAACCGTCGTTGTACTTCGAGAACAGGCCGCTCAGGTCGAATTCATTGAGGAGCCATTCGTTGGTTTTGGCACCCAATTCGATGGTCTGGTTCTTGACGATAACACCCACGTTGCTCTCGTAATTTTCACTGAAGGGTTTGTTGCGGGTGCGTGAGCTACTCAACTGTTCCGTCTGGAGGAAAGGCCCAAGTTTGCCCGGAAAGACTTTTTTGACCTGTAAGTGGACGCGTTTGAGGTTGGTGGTGTAAAATTGAAGCCTCTTCTTGTTGGAGGTGGGCAGGATAATGCCGTCGGTGGCAAATTCCACCTGTGGCTGAATGTTCTTGAAGTTGAGCTTTTGGGTGACGTCGTTTTCGGTCTTGCCTCCCCAGCGGCTACGGATACCTTTGTGAACGGTAACCTGGTAGTGGCTGCCAAACTTGAAGGACCCGTCCAGGATGATGGTCTTACCCAGTTTCTTGATTTCCAGGGCCAGGTTAGGACTGACAGTGATGAGGCCATCGAGGTGCTGCTCCATATCGAGTTCGTCGGAAAAATCGATGCGTATGCGTGGCTTCCTTCCTGCTTCGTCTGTACTGAAGGTGCCGGCTACCATTTTGGTGACAGGGGTAACGACGAAGGCTTCCGTGATATCATTTTCCAGCTCCAGCGGTTTTTTATCGATGTGAAGGGTGAAGGTCTTATCTTTTTCCGTTCTCACGATGTCGCTGCTGGTGAATCGGAAGTTCCAGTCGTCAACCTGGCTTAGAGTGAGGCTCACTTTTTTATCGCCCTTGAGGTTGACAGCCTTCTGAAGTGCTTCCAGGGTGGTTTTTTCCGAGAATGTCAGGGTGCCACTGTATTGCAGGATTTTCGGGTCATCCCTGTCCTTTAGTTCGAGGTTGCCCTTCAAGGCGGTCAAGTCTCTGCCGAGCACGTCGAACCTGAACACCAGGTCTTCTATCTTTTCTTCCTTGAACCGTGTCGATACCTCCTGAATCTTCAGCGTGGCCTCATAGTGTGTACGCCCGGGAAGGTGCTTATCCGGTTTCNNTCGATACCTCCTGAAGCTTCAACGTGGCTTCATAGCGTGTACGCCCTGAAAGGTGCTTGTCTGGTTTGAAAATCAACACGTTTCGCTCTTTCCAGTAGGTTTTGCCATCAATGTCGGGTTTGAAGGTGAAGGGTGAAGAAAGGTTGGGATCCTTTGAAAGGGCTTCCTTCGATACGACAGGTTCATTAAACACAACCTTGATCTCATCGTCGAAGTGAATATCACCGCTGGTGACGTAACTGATGGCTCTGGCCTGGGCCTCGGTATAAACCACGTCGGAGGCCGGCCTTTCGTCCTGCTTGTTGCCTTTGCAGGATGACAGCAACCCGATCATGACCATCATGGCCGGGATGCACCCTATTCGAAGAAGTTGGTGTGTCATTTCAAAATATTAAGCGTTGATGAGCAAATGTAGGCTTTTTTCTACCTTTGAAAAAAAAACGATGAGCTTTTTCAGGGTCCTGTTTGCCATTCTGTTTCCCCCTCTGGCCGTTCTCGACAAGGGATGTGGCAGTATTCTGATTGTATTAATCCTAACCTGTTGTGGTTGGGTGCCTGGTGTTTTAGCCGCCCTGATTATTCTGAACAAGCGGGGATAGAGCGTGTGTGACTCCCTTATCAGTAATTCAAAATGTGTTTAAGTGCCTCAATGGGCATAAACGTGCGTTTGGCAGTGGCTGCAAGATCACGGCCTTCCTCCTCGAAGATGCGCTTCAGAAAAATGGGCATGGACTCACCGACTTCAATCAAGTGGTGGTCAGGGTCGTAAAAACGGATGGTGCGTTGTCCCCATATTTCTGTATTGATTTCGTGCAGAAAGGTAACTTGATTAGCCTTGAGCGTTTGATAGACCGTATCGAGTTCATCCGTTTCAAAACACAGTTCAAAACGGGAAGGGGTGTTAGACTGAGTGATGGCTTCCATCCCCAGCGTTTTGGGGATGATGTTGTCGGGATTGATTTGCCAAACGGCTAATCCTTCTTTGAACGCGTAATTCAATCCGCCGTTGTCCATGATGACGGTAAAGCCAAGCATATTGGCGTAAAAATCCTTGGAAATGGTGGCGTTCTTGACAAACAGGACAGGGGTGCAATGGGTGAGGTTCATGGTCTATCTATTTGTGGAATTATTTGTGGAATGACTCAGCGGACTGTTTTTTTAGGGCTTTTCTCTTTCAGTAACCCAAATCGGAAGAAAGAAACGGTACTGGAGACGATTTCCAGGGTGTTGCCGATAATCAAAATGTAGGACCCCACTTGGTAGTTGAAGTAAAACCACATCCAACCACAACAGAAGAATATGATACGGAGTAGGTAGGTGTTGGTCTGCCAGGTACCGTAGGTGTAGAGGATGGTTATGATGATGGGTATAAGACTGAGGGGGCTTTCGAAGGTAAGGAAGCCAACGAGCACCAGTAATCCGATGAAGAAGATAAGAATGGAAACAGGCACCCTGCGGCCTTTGCGTTCGATCAGGTAGATGGTCAATAGACGGGCGATTGATACCACCGACACCGCAGCGGCCGAGGTGGCGTCAAGTAGCCCGTAGTGCAGGCAGTAAAAAATACTGGCTACGATTTGGAGCCTCAGAATGCCGCTTTTTGATTTCCATTGCACGCTCGATACCCAGGATGTGAGGGCGAGCAGTCCGATTAGTTGTATGGCCAGTGTCATGTTTGGGTAAGAATAATGGTTACGAAGGTAAGAAAGATGACGACAAATGCTGCGTTTTTGCGGTAGTCTTTGGTTTTTAAATAATTTTGAGCCTGTTTTCGTGCACTTAGATTTAATTCGACATGAAGCATCAAAAGAGTATTACGTGGCTGGTCGATTTTTAATGGTAACAGCCGTGATGATTGGTCTGTTGTGGCTCAGTATGGTCGTGCCACCGCTGTTGGATGGTTCGCCAGCGGGAAATGGGTTACTTGATGGCAACGGTAGCGCTGGTGTTTTTAACCCTACTGATGACGGCTTTGTTGGCAAAACTGGTAGCGATGGCCTTGGCTGGTGTCTCCGTTGTGCCTGCCATCTTTATCATTCCGTTAATTGCCTTGTCAGCCGGGATTCTAGGCGTTGGAATGCTTCGAAAAATCAAGAAGTGAAAACAGGGTGGTCATCTTTGGCATGGCTGTCTTCCATCACCTGCTTGGAACAGAATGTTTTCACTAGGGTGTTGGTACGGTTGATCAGCTAGGGATCATTGTAACAACCGTAATGAATAATCAATCGGTTTGTTCAATCCCTATTCAAAATAGAGTATCTAAAATAGATACTATTTCGAAAGAACAGATGGTGCCGTCGATGGATGAATCTATTCGGAGTACTTAATAAGCCTCGCTCAACGCTATTTTTTCCGTCACCACCGCCCCTGAAGCGTACAGCTTGCGCAAAAGGTACAGACCTGCCGGCAGGTGGTCGTTGATTGAGCGTTGCCTGCCAGACAAGGTGTAGAGGGTGCAGGATACAGGGTTGCCCAAGGCTTCAGTCGCTGGTTTGAGCAGTTGCCGTGGGAGAGACACCAGGCCACTGTCGCCCCATTGATCGGCCAGGCGGCGGGCTTCTGCCGGGGTGAGGCCAATCACGGTGCCGTGGCGGGGTGTGAAGTCCATGGAAACACCGCTGCTGACCAGGGTGAATGTTTCCAAGTCGGAACTTTCCGTGAATTCGTAGCGACCGCTGGTATACACATCGTACATGAGAATGTAGGTATCCTGGTTGTTCAATTTGAACACGCAGGCGCCTTCCACGGCATCGTTGGTTTGGTCGAGGTAGCGATCAACCAAGGTATAACCGCCAGTCAAACGATTGGAAACGGCTTTCTTGTAGCCTTTGTCAGCCGCGTCTTCGGTTTTGAAAAAGAGGTGGTAAGTGCCATCCCTGTACACAATGTCACCATCGATGGTGGAGGCCCCGTTGTCGAACAGGATTTGCGGGGCGGCCTCCAATCCGGTGAAATCGGCGTTGGCATAGGCATAATATATGCGGTCGTAGCTACCCGATTCAGACGTCTTCATGGAAAAATACACCATGTACTTACCGGCTTGTTCGTCGTAGTAAGTCTGAGGGGCCCATGCTCGGTTGATGGTACTGAAAGCCGGGTAAAGGGCCTTGATGTCGATAGCACTGTGTTGCCAATGGATCAGGTCGGGCGATTTCATCAGCACGATGCCGTGGTTGCTCGTCCAACCCAGGCTGGAGCGCATGTCGGTCACCACCATGTAGTAGTTGCCATCGTGACCGCGTAGGATGTGGGGATCACGCACACCGTTCATGTCGCTGATGGTGTCGGCTTTGACCACGTAGTTGCCACCGTTCAGGGTCTTGTAGTTATAGCCGTCTTCACTGAGGGCGTAGAAAATGTTTTCCTGCGTATAGGCTGCGTTGCCGGTGAAGTAGACAAACAGGTAAGCGGAATACCCTTCGTCTGGATTGATTTGTATCAGAAACTCCTTGGTGGCGGAAGCAGAGCCTTTGGTAGCCGTGGCGGTGAGTTTGACCGTTTTGACGCCTTCGCTTTGTCCGGGTAATTTGATGATCTCCCCGCTCTGGGTGAGGTAGGTGGGCGCCTCGGATACCCAACTGAATTGACTGCCTTCAAAGCCCTGAGAGGGTAGCTCAATGTGCCCCAGGTAATACCGCCTGGATGTGTTAAGGCTGAGATTGGCCAGGTCCTCGGCAACGGCAGCGGCATCGTCAAGGGCTGGTAACACCGTGACGGCGAAGCTTTTCGTGGTTTGGTACTGGCCGCTCGACAAGGTGGCTGTCAGGGTCAAACTCACGGCCGGCTGGTCGGCGGCCGGTCGGGTTACAACGCCGCTGTTGCTCAGAACAGCCTGGTTGGATGATGACCAGGTGAGGGCCACATTGTCTCCGGTGGTGGCGGGGAGGAAGAGGTTGTAGCGTAGGCTGTCCAATCCGATAAAACCAAGAGCGGTTTTGGCAGCCTCTACGGCTATGCTGTCGTAGGCATAGTTTAACGCATTCAAGGCGGGGGTGAAAGTGCTCAGTTCTTCGGTGCTCAACGCTCGGTTGTAAATACGGAAATCCGAATAGGTGGCTCCTTTCAGGTAAGCNNCGGAAGGGTGCGCGTCCCAGCCAGTTGTAGGTGGTGGCCGAGCCGATATCAGAGGGTTTGCGGGATGCGTTGGCCGTTTTGACAGCTACGCCATCGATGAAGAGAGTGACGGTACTGCCCGTTTGGCTGACGACAACGTGGTGCCAGCGACCTTGTTCGGCCGTTTTGTTCAAGGAAACAGCGACGACTTCGTTGCCCCAGCCCCCTGTGCTNNCGCTTTGAGCGTAACGTTGCTGATTGACCCGATAGGCTATGTAACGTCCGGATGTCTGGCTGCAGGCCTCTCTGGTGGAAAAAGCCCAGGCGAAGTAGCCGTTGCCGGAGATGGTTTGTGCAGGATCCAGGTACAGGTAGGTGGCAATCGTGAAATCGTTCAGGCTGTTGATTAGCTCACCCGTGTTGGCTCCCAGGTCGAGGTAACCGTTGGCCGTGCCCAGGTGGAGCATGCCCTGCGATTGGAACATGCCTGCCGTTGCACCAATTTTCAGGCTGCCGTCGTAACCATGGCCAGTGACATCAGTGATGGTGGAACCATTGACGGATTGAAAGGTGTAATGTAGTTGGAGACTGTCGTNNGAACATGGCCGCCGTCGTAAGGGCGGCGGTCAGAAGAAGGGCGTGTCGTTTCATACGGCAAAGATAGTGTGCTTTATACACGTATGGGTCGAGAAATCGGTCAAATACGGGGGGATGCCTGCATCTCAGCCCTAAGGGCGGCAGCTGTTTCAAAAAGGGCATTCACCTGTTCATCGCTGACGGTGTCATCCAGGTTAATGCAGCAAAGGCCGGTTAAGTGTGGATTGCCGGCGTCCTGCACTAGTTTGATGATGGTTTCCCTGATTTGCTCCGGTGTCTGTCTGGCCATTTCCACGGGACTGAGTCTGAGGTTGAGAAAGGTGTGGGGCAGGTGCTCCCGCAGCACCTTGACATCGCCACCCCAGCCTACATCCAGAAAGTCGAGGTGGGGGATTTTGGCAAAACTGGCCGCCATACGGTGGGGGTCGGCGCCGCAATAATGGATACCAAAGGGCCGTCTGGCGCTCCAAGCACAATCGAAGGGCAGCAAAAGCTGCTCGTAATCGTCAGCTGAAATCATGGTATGGCTGCACTCGGAATGCAGGAATACGGGTCGGTTGAAGTGTCTGACTCCACGGTTGACCGAGATGGAGGTGCTGCCGGTTTCGGCTTCCACCAGGCGGGTAAATCGGTCGATGACCTGAGCGATGCGGTTGAAAAAAGCCTGCGTCTCGTCAGGTGTGAGCATCATGTCGGTGAAAATGTGCTCACCCCGCAGATCCATGGCCAGGTTGAGCACGCCTCCCCAGTTGACATCGCCGGTCAGATATCCGTAACGGCTTTTCAGGTTTTCAGTCAAGCGTTGAAAACGGTTGAAGGAGGCTGATTCATACGCTTCGTCCGGCTGGAGCTGCAGGGTTTCCCTATGGGCTGGCAATACTTGAGGCGGGTGATTGTCGCTATAGTTGACCGTACACCCCAGCATCTCGGAGAGTAGAAATCCGGCGGCCAGGTGGACGGCCCCCACTTCAGGCCGTTTGTCGTTGCGGTGTTCCCCCAACCCGTACCGCCCCCAGCGTTCATAGAGCGCTTTCTCCATACGTTGCTCGACCTCTACCCGTTTGAGAGGGTGGTAGAAAAAATCGTCGTCAAAGGTGATGCCTTCGTGGGTGTGCCACCATTCAGGCGCCAGGACGATGTCGACGGGTAGTATCGGATGAGAGGTCAGGGTATTCATACGAAAACGGATTAGTGTTCCTTTTGATGGAAGACCACTTGAACGATGGGCGTGTTTTTTTGCTCAGGTACCAGCGCAATGCCACAGGTTTGCAGGAGGTAAGAGCGCACGTGCTCGGGTGATTCCAATGGAATGGTCAAGTGGTAATGGGCGGTGTCTGTCAACGCATAATCAATCAACAGGTTTGTCTCGTCTTCCAATTCAAAGAAAGCCTCTTTCAAGGTTGTAGACTCCATATCCAACATCGTTGACGACGTATGGATAAGCCCCCTGCTCGGTGTAACCAGATGATTGGCAAGCTTGGTTGCATCCACGACATACGGTAGGAGGATCTCTTTTGATTGCTCCACGTTGTTGACCGTAAACCCGAGTCGTTGAGCCAAGTGCCTGAGCAAGGAGTCTTTGCCGGCTTCAAGGGTCATGGCGTGGGTCGGAACAAATCGGATGTCCAGCTTCAGGGATGATTGCCAGGTCNNGGTGATGATGATGCTGTCGGGTGAAAATCCCCAAGTGGATTGTGGACAACCACCGGAAAGGTTGGCAACGACATGGAGGTTGTAATCGGAGGTGTGTTGTTCCAACAGGGGCTTTTTCCAGTTTTTTGTCACCAGACCGACAACGGCTTTGCAGCCCGTCAATGACAGGAAGAGGGTGAGTGCTCCAAACAATAATAGGTGCCTCATGGTGCTGGGGTAGGTTTGCGTTGGTACACACGTATATAATCGATGATATACTCCAGGGGAAAGGCGCTGTCGTCCGGTTGGCCGCCGTTGATGCCGCCGATGGCCAGGTTGAGGAGTAAGTAATGAGGTTGACGGAAGGGATTCTGTTGCTGTCCCGGTGCTGCGTTAAAGGTGCTGTCCAGGTTGGTTTCGTTGAGCAGTTCGTCATCCAGGTAGAGCCGGATGTAGTGTTCGTCCCAGTCCATCCGCCAGATGTGAAATTTATCAGCCCATTGAGGATCCTGCTCCAAAAAGTGGCTGAATGGCACCGCTTTGCTGTCCCAGTGGGCCTGCCAGCGACGGTCCGTACCCCAGGCTGTGTTGGCCAGGATGTGGGGCACACCCTTTATGCGGTAGTATTCCATGATGTCGATTTCGCCGCAGGAGGGCCACTCCATGGTGGTTCCCAGGGTCCAGATGGCAGGCCAGGAGCCTCCGGCTGTGGGGATTTTCGCCCTGACTTCAAACCGACCGTATTGGAAGGCCTTTTTGCCTTCGGTCTTGATGGAGGAAGCCGTATACTTGGCGGTCGGGCGGCTTTGACGCCAGTTGCGGCTGTTGGGGTCGTGGTTGGGATTGTTCACGGTTTCCAATTTGCCCACGATGGTTAAGACGCCGTTGCTGCAGGTGGCGTTGGCGGCTTGGTACCATTGGTGTTCTTCGTTGCGTACGAACCCCTTTTCATGGCTCCAGTAGGCCGGATCGGGAGGGCCGTCCTGCGTGAATTCGTCTTGCCAGACCAGGGTGTAGCCTTCATAGGTCGGCGTTGGGTCGTTGTCAGATTGTCCGTAGGAAGTCGATTGAGCCTGAGCGAGGACCTGACCTGCTGAAAGGAGCCATAAAAGCAAACAGGTGGTGTGGCTGTGTGTCATGGTACTAGGGGCGTTAGGTTTGTGACAAAGCTAGGCATTTTTGCGTACCTTTGGTTGTTGTAAGGCTGATAAAAATGAAACAACTGTTCTTAATCAACCACGGTTTAAAATTCAGCAAGCCATACCTTTTGCGTATGTATTGGGTGCTAGCCTGCCTGTTAGTGAGCGCGATGCCTATGAGTGGGGCCGTCTGGTACGTTTCACCTACTGGAAACGATGCACAGGCTGGCAGTATGGACGCCCCTTTTGCCGGTATACAACGGGCACAAACCGCAGCGCAACCAGGTGATACCGTGTATCTGCGTGGCGGCGTTTATCAAATGGCTGTATCGCAAGTGGCCCAATACAAAGACATTTGGGCGTATGTACACCTGATGAATAAAAGTGGTTTGCCAGGTGCCCCCATCCGCTATTGGGCTTACCCAGGGGAACTCCCTGTGTTCGATTTTAGTGCCATCAAGCCGGCAAATTACCGCATAACGGCTTTTCAAGTGGACGGCTCCTACTTGCACTTCAAAGGCTTTGAGGTGGTGGGCGTCCAGGTGACCATTTTGGAACATACCCAATCCGAATGTTTTCGTAACCAAGGCAGCTACAATACCTACGAGCAACTGGCTATGCACGACGGGCAGGCCATTGGTTTTTACCTGACCAAAGGCAGCCATAACCTGGTGCTCAATTGCGACGCGTACAACAACGCTGATGTTACGTCGGAGGATAAAAAAGGCGGTAATACCGATGGCTTCGGCGGGCATCCTGGCAAAGGAAGTGTGGGCAATGTGTTCAGGGGTTGCAGGGCTTGGTTTAACAGTGATGACGGTTTCGATTGCATCTCGGCTGCCGAGGCGGTAACCATGGACCAATGTTGGGCCTATGGCAACGGATACACCCCTGCTTACGTGAGTATGCGGGATGGCAATGGCTTTAAAGTGGGAGGACATGGAGCCGCCCCTACCTCCATTGATCGATTACCCGCCGTGATTCCTTCGCACACCGTGACCCGTTGCCTGGCTTACCGTAACAAGGCCAATGGCTTCTACGCCAACCATCATGTAGAAACGGGCAATACCTGGTTGAACAACACCGCCTTTAAGAATAAGGTTAATTTCAACATGCTGAGCCAGCGCATCGTGTATCCGGGCACGGACTCAGCGTATACCGAAGACGTCCCCGGTATCCGGCACATACTCCACAATAATTTGTCATACAGTCCCACCAGTGCACACGTTAGCAACCTGGGTACCAGTACGGAAAGCCATAACAGTTTTTCGGACGGGATGAACCTGTCGCTGGGTGCCGGTGATTTTGAGAGCGCTTTGGAAACCGTGTTGATGGCTGGTAAACGTCAAGCCGATGGGGGATTGCCCCTGATTGGCTTTATGCGCCCCAAAGCAGGAGGCGATCAGATTGACAAAGGAATGGATGTGGGGTTACCCTTCAGTGGTACGGCGCCCGATCTGGGTGCTTTTGAATGGATGGATACATCAACCGTATCCAAGGACGTGGTTTATGATGATTTCAACAGCGGGGTGCAAACGACTGGTGTGGTACCGTTTTTTGTCAAGCTCGACGGAGTGGGTGTCCAGGTCTATCTGAATGGATATGAAGCAATGCCTCCGTTAAAGGCACGTTTGTACGATACTCAGGGACGCCTTTGTCAAAGTGCCACCATTCAGTCGGCTGACCACCTGCTGAGAATGACCTCCCTACAG
>DOBD01000130.1 GCA_003506275.1 Bacteroidales bacterium
TTCTGCTCCAACTTGAACAGGCGGCTTTCCGGATAATTTTCTTTGAATTTGAGGATGTTGTCAATATTGGCACCCCTGAACGAATAGATGCTTTGGGAATCATCGCCCACCACACATACCCGGTGGTGTTTCTCGGACAACTTCTTGACGATGAGGTATTGGGAAAAGTTGGTGTCCTGGTATTCATCGACCAGAATAAACCGGAAGCGGTCCTGATAGGCAGCCAGCACCTCAGGATGATCCCTGAACAGGATGTTGGTCATCAGCAGGATGTCATCAAAATCCATGGCGGATGCCAGGCGACACCGCTCGGTGTAACGTTGGTAGACTTCCTTGAGTAAGGGCCTGCGTGCCTGGATGTCCTCCAACTGCCGTTGTGGATTGGCCGCATAAGCCTCAGGGCTGACCAGGTCGTTCTTGGCGGCTGAAATGCGTGCCTGTACCGTGCCTACCTTGTAGACCTTATCATCCAGGTTCATGTCCTTGATGATGGACTTGAGCAAGTTCTTGCTATCGGCCGTATCGTAGATGGTGAAATTGGCCGGATAACCCAACAAGGCCGCTTCAGACCGTAGCATGCGCAGGAAAATGGAGTGAAACGTACCCATCCAGAGACGAGCAGCAGCGGCCGGATCTACCAGACTGGCAATACGGTCTTTCATTTCCCTGGCCGCTTTGTTGGTGAAGGTCAAGGCCATGATGGTCCAGGGGGGCAAACCAGACTTCAGAAGGGCGGCGATCTTGTAGGTCAACACCCTGGTTTTACCCGAGCCGGCACCGGCTATGATCAAAGAGGGGCCATCGTTGTACAGCACGGCCTCTCGTTGGCTATCATTCAGTTTTTCAAGTAATTCCTTCAATGTGCTTGCAGTTTGGCTGACGGTACGCAAAGGTACGTGAAAAAACCCAACCTCGCCACCGGCCTATTGGATTTTCACAGGAAAATACCTATCTTTAGCGTTACTTTTCCTACACATCAAAACAACGACACCATGACGCATCAATTGCCCGCTTTACCCTACGCCCAACACGCATTGGGCGATGTACTTAGTGCACAGACATTGCAATTCCACCACGGCAAACATCACCAAACCTATGTGGACAACCTGAACAAATTGATTCCTGGGACTGAGTATGAATCGCTGTCACTGGAAGCCATCGTTGCGAAGGCCCCCGATGGCCCGGTGTTCAACAACGCCGCTCAGGTTTGGAATCATACCTTCTATTTTGAAGCGTTGTGCGCTCCGGGAAGTTCAACATCTGCCCCCTGCGCCTGCATCGCCGAACAATTCGGCAGTTTCGACACCTTCAAGGAAGCGTTCAATAAATCAGCCTTGGGGTTGTTCGGTTCGGGTTGGACCTGGTTGGTCAAGGACGGAGACGGCAAACTGAGCCTGATCAACGAAAGCAACGCGGGTAATCCGCTGCGCAAAGGGTTGAAACCCATTCTCTGTGTGGATGTATGGGAACACGCCTATTACCTGGACTACCAGAATCGCAGGGCAGAGTACCTGAACAAGATGTGGGACATTCTGAACTGGACCGTCATCAATAAACGGTTTTAATTCAACGAAAAGCGACGCATCACCCTGATTAACGGCTTTTCAACCACTTCGAGACCGATTGTTTCAACCAGAAATAGTCGGTCTTGGCGTTTTCAACCAGTTGTCGACGCGCTCCGTATCGGTATTTCAGACGCAAAAGGGGCGCCCTGAGGTGCTGACGCCAACGTTCGGTCAATAAGCCATAGCCTCCGATCAAACCGATCAGACCTATCGTCAACGCCACGGTGTAGGAGAGGAGCCAACCCAGCACGATGGCAGTCAACGTGTACAGCAAGACGTTAAAAAAGAAACCCAGGAGAAAGTTGATGGTATTATGCATCTGTTTGTCCTTGATACGACGGCAGATAAACCGGCTCAACAACCAGGAAGGAGCATTCAGCAACAACCCCGGTAAAAACACAGGCGTCAGCAGCACGTTGATCAGTCCCTTGAAGAATGAGGGCGTGTGCTCAAGCCACTCGGTCACTTCCATGGGATAACCTGGCAGTAGTCTTATCCTGACCATCAACGCTTCCCATTCCTTCACCAAAGGACTTTCAGCGGCTACCATCTCATCCAACAACAAACCCAGTTCCCGACGGGCATCGAAGCGACGCCCTGCCGCAGTACGAGCCTTGGATACCCCCTTGTTTTCTGCCTGAACAGCCAACCAGGCCGGCGTACTCAAACAAGAAAGCCAATAAACCAGGTCATAATTGACTTCACTACGGATATCCTGCATCAACTGTGACAATTTCTCCGCCAGATCGGCCTTGATACCGTTCATGCCTGTAGCCTGGTTTTCCGTATACGTAGTCAGGTAGTCCTCCACCTTGATAGGTTGGCCGTAGGTGACCACCAAGTCGGAACCTGCGTGTTGAAAATGACTGTGGTCAATACCCACGGGTACAATGCGCACATGGGCCCCATCCTTCAAGGCTTCCTCAGCCGAAAAAGCAATGCGAAACAAACCCTTGACCAACGGACGCAACCGGTGTTGGTCTCCATGATTGCCTTCAGGCATCAGGCAAAGGTTTCTGGAGACCAGCAACACTTCTTTGGCCTCGTTGAAACGGGCTTCGTTTTTTCCCAGGTTTTCATAGCCGTCCCTGATACGAAAAACAGGCATGATTTTCAGAAAACGCAACAGGGAGGCCAACACCTTCGATTTGAACATATCGGCCCTGGCCATGAACACAACCGGGCTGTTATCACGGGTGAATAAAACGGCCAGGGGATCCATCAACCCAGTCTGATGATTAGGAGCGAAAATGACAGGCTCATGTCGTGGAATGTTGTCCATACCACGGACTTCAATCTGTCTGAAAAAAAAGTTAAACGCCAACTTGACGGGAATATACAGTAAGCGATACCCCAGGTTCTCTTGGTAAATCTTGCTCATGCTTCTTCTTTTACCGCCTTGTTTTTCAATGGTCTGCGATGCCAGTATCCCGCAATGCTCAAGCCCGAAATGATGTGCCAGATACCCCACCAGGNNGCCAGAAATAATGTGCCATATACCCCACCAGGCTGTTACGATCAACATGCCACCCAACGCCAGGTCCTGGGGAAAAATCTTGGGATTGAGGAGCAAGGCCAATCCCAGGCCACTGTTTTGTATCCCTGTTTCGATGGTCAAGGCCCTGCGTTCAGCATGAGTGGTATTGAACACCGTCCCCACGGCAAAACCGGTACCAAGTGCCAGGAAATTATGCACCAACACGATGATGAAAATAAAAAAGATGTACTTCAGGAAAATGTCAAAATTTCCCATGAAAGCAATGACGATCATGGCCAGGAAAGCGAAAATGGAAAAACGTTGCATCCAGGGGGTGATTTTCCTGGATAGGGCGGGAAAAAAGTGTGTAAACAGCAAACCGGCCACCAAGGGGATGCCCAGCAAAATGACCACGGTAAAAAACATCTGAAAAGGATCAATCACTATCGGTTGCAAGAGGTAGGCCGAACGTTTGGCCATGTAGTTGATGTACATTCCTCCCCAAAACGCGAAATTAAACGGAGTGGTGATCAATGCTCCAATGGTTGAAAAAGCCGTCAAGGTTATGGAAAGTTCGATTTTTGCCTTTGCCAGACTGCTCAAGAAGTTGGAGATATTCCCCCCAGGGCAGGCAGCGACCAAAATCATACCCATGGCAACCGTGGGTGTGAGGATCTTATGGAAGAGAATAATGATCAGGAACGTTAATGCCGGCAACAGGATAATCTGAGAAAACAGACCGGCCAGGAGCGCTTTTGGCTGCTGAAAGGTATCGGCAAAAGCCTTGGGTTTGATGCCCAATGCCACGCCAAACATGATGAAAGCTAAAATAATGTTTAAAACATGCGATCCTGAGGATGAAAAGTTGATACGGACATGATCAAGGGCTAACAATTGTTCGTACATACGATCGTTTTTAAAGATTCATGGTACTAAGGATGGCCTTCAGTGCTGGCTACATGGTATCCACTATATACAAATTACAGGCGAATTTAGTTCATTCTGCTTGTAACGCAAACATTCTTTGCGTAATTTTGTGCCCTTATTTTACACCGACATCCGGCAAAAAACGACAGTATGGCAAAAGAATTGAAAGAATTGACGCCTAGAAGCGTGGATTATTCACAGTGGTACCAGGACTTGGTTATCAAGGCTGACTTGGCTGAAAATTCAGCCGTCAGGGGTTGCATGGTCATCAAGCCTTACGGCTATTCCATCTGGGAAAAAATGCAACGGCAATTGGACGACATGTTCAAGGAAACCGGCCATGTGAATGCTTATTTTCCACTTTTCATACCCAAGTCTTTTCTCAGTCGGGAAGCTGAACACGTGGAGGGATTTGCCAAGGAATGTGCCGTGGTGACCCATCATCGACTCAAACAAAATCCCAACGGAAGCGGCCTGATAGTCGATCCCGATGCCAAATTGGAAGAGGAGCTGGTGGTTCGTCCCACTTCGGAAACCATTATCTGGAATACGTACAAAAATTGGATTCAATCTTACAGAGACCTACCCCTTCTCATTAATCAATGGGCCAACGTGGTCCGTTGGGAAATGCGTACCCGTTTGTTTCTGCGCACCGCCGAGTTCCTCTGGCAGGAAGGTCATACCGCTCATGCCACCCGGGAAGAAGCTGAAATTGAAGCCCGCAAGATTCTGGATGTCTACGCTACCTTTGCCGAACAATACATGGCCGTTCCTGTCATCAAGGGGGTGAAATCGGCCAGCGAACGCTTTGCCGGCGCCCTCGACACCTACGCGATTGAAGCGATGATGCAGGATGGAAAGGCCCTGCAAGCTGGCACTTCTCATTTCCTGGGCCAGAATTTTGCCAAGGCCTTCGATGTGACTTTCATTAACAAGGAAAACAAGGTGGATTATGTTTGGGCCACCTCCTGGGGTGTTTCCACCCGACTGATGGGAGCCTTGATCATGACCCACTCCGACGACAATGGCCTGGTGCTGCCGCCCACGTTGGCGCCCTATCAAGTTGTCATCGTGCCCATCTACAAAAACCAGGAACAGCTCGATGCCATCGACGAGAAGGTGGACGGTATCATCAAAGCCCTGAAGGCCAAAGGTATCAGTGTGCGATACGACAACACGGACAACAAGAAACCTGGTTGGAAATTTGCCGAATACGAACTAAAAGGCGTGCCTGTACGCCTGGCTATGGGCGGCAGAGACCTGGAAAACAATACGATAGAAGTAGCACGACGCGACACCTTGACCAAAGAAACCCGCTCCTGTGAGGGATTGGCCGACTACATCGATGACCTGTTGAAAGACATCCAGGCAACTATTTTTGACAAAGCACTCAAACACCGTACCGCCAATACCCGAACAATAGAAACGTACGACGAATTTAAGGTGGAGATAGAAAAAGGTGGTTTCCTGATGTGCCATTGGGACGGCACACCGGAAACCGAAGAGCTCATAAAGAACGAAACCAAAGCAACGATACGTTGTATTCCGTTGGAAGGCGACAAAACCCCAGGGCGTTGCATGGTGACAGGCAAACCCTCAGCCGGTCGCGTCATCTTCGCTAGAGCGTATTAAACGCCTGAGCAAGATCAGCCTTGATGTCGTCAATGTGTTCAAGGCCAACGGAAATACGGACCAACCCGGGTTCAACGCCAGCGGCAGCTTGTTCTTCAGCGGATAATTGTTCATGGGTGGTTGCCGCCGGATGAATGATCAGCGATTTGGCGTCTCCCACATTGGCCAGGTGACTGAACAGCTGTACGTGGTCGATGAGTTTATCGGCATTTGCCGGATCCCCCTTCACTTTAAACGTCAATACACCACCGTAACCGTGTTTGAAGTACTTCTTGGCCAACTCATGGTAGGGACTATCCGGCAAACCCGGGTAATTGACCGAAGCCACCTTGGGGTGCGTTTGCAGCCATTCAGCCAAAGCCAAGGCATTTGAAACGTGACGTTCCACGCGTAACGAAAGGGTTTCAAGACCTTGTATCAACAGAAAGGCATTGAAAGGACTCAGGGCAGGTCCCCAGTCGCGTAAACCTTCCACTCTTGCCCGGATAATAAAAGCGATGTTGCCGAAAGGACCCTCTGGGCCGAATACGCTGTTGAATGTCAGTCCATGATAACTGTCGGAAGGCTCCGTAAAAGCAGGAAACTTTCCGTTACCCCAGTTGAAGCGACCGCTGTCTACGATAATGCCGCCCAGAGAAGTACCGTGTCCACCAATCCATTTGGTGGCAGAGGCGACCACAATGTCTGCGCCGTGGTCGATGGGCCTGAAGAGAAAACCACCTGCACCAAAGGTGTTATCAACGATGAGGGGTAATCCATGCCGGTGGGCGACGGCTGCGATGGCTTCGAAATCAGGCACATTTAGTTCGGGATTACCCAGCGTTTCCAGGTAAAGAGCCTTGGTGTTGTCATCGATCAAGGCTTCAAAACTAGTTGGTTCGTCGTTGGCGGCAAAGCGTGCTTCTACCCCTAATCGCTTAAACTGATTCTTGAACTGATTATATGTACCACCGTATAAATGAGCGGTTGAAACAAAATTATCTCCAGATTGAAGGATGTTGTTTAAGGCGATGAACTGGGCAGATTGACCGGAGGCTGTTGCCAGAGCGGCCACCCCACCTTCCAACGCAGCCATGCGCTTTTCAAACACATCGGTGGTCGGATTCATCAGACGGGTGTAGATGTTGCCGAATTTGCGAAGACCGAAGAGATCGGCACCGTCCTGGGCATCTTCGAAGACGTACGAAGTGGTTTGATAAATGGGAACGGCCCTGGAATGCGTCGTGGTATCCACTTCCTGGCCGGCGTGCAGTTGCAGCGTNNTAGCCATTTTCCTACCATAAAAGGGGTAGATACACCGTTCCATCCCCCAATAACACGAAAATCCGTCCCAAAATACGCGTATCAGATATAATAATCGACGGCGTCGATGATACCAGCCCTCAACGCATAACGGGTAGCTTCATACACGGAGTTTATCTCCAGCTTACGAAAAATATTTTTGCGGTGAGTCATGATGGTGTGCACACTGGAAAACCGCTCCTGTGCTATCTCTTTAGTCGATTTTCCCATCGCTACCAGGCGCAGGATGTCGCGCTCGGTTTGAGTCAGTACCTTGTCGGGTTGCTCCGAAGCGGAAACCTGTTTTCCCATGAGCTGCTGTACGGCACGNNACTGTCCTTGAACAAAACACTGCACTGTTCAGTCTGATAATACAAATGCTTCAGAAACGGCGTAGAGAGTTCCTCCGAGCTAAGAATCCAAAAGGATGAACGGTGACGCAACATGACGTTGACCAGATCTTCGGCACTCATGAAATCAAACAGGGTATAGTCAAGAATAACCAGGCTGTCAGGATGTTGATGCAGCAAGGCTCCCAACTCGGCCTTGTTGGCAGCCTCCCTGAAAGGACCGACTACATGGAGGGCTTCCAGGTGGTATAGCCAACCGGCGTGGGTCAGGTATTGGTTATCGGCCAACAGGACGGGTATCATGGTTCTTGCTGTTTAAAGGGTTTCATGATCCCCTCGACCAATTGTTGAAAAAACTCGGAAAGGGTGTTGTATTCTTCGTTGTAAACCACCCCAAATCCCTGGGTATTGAGGGCTGATTTGAAATACCGGTTGTCGTTGGCCCGGTTGAACAATTTCCAACTCCATTTCTGCGAATGCTTCATCCGCAGNNTGGCTGGTACCGGTCTGTGCCAGGTTTTCTCTGGACCCAAGATTGCCTTGGATGGTCAATCGGTCATCCAGCCATTGCCCGGAAACACCTACTTTGAACTCACCAGGCATCCCCAATTCGTAGGCAGCATTTTGATAGTCCACGTCTACCGANNAGGTTTGAATAGCCTATAGCGTTGTTCAGTATGCTGTTGACCTGAGAGGAGAGGGTTGATATGGCTGTATTCAAGACAGAAGACATGTTGCTTTGGCCTGCGGTGGTCATGGTGGAGGGAGAGCTGAATCGACCAAACAAAAGCAGGTAGACGATTTGTTGGTTGAGCATTTCATCGGTGTTGATGACATTTTTCAAACGCCGCACCAGCTCGTCGTCTGCCGATGGATAGGAAAGATCAAGACTGATGTCAGGACGTTGCAATTCTCCGCCTAAAATCAACACGCAGTTGACAGGAATACTGTTTTTGGTGAGGTTCAAGGAGGCCAGTTCTGCCGTTGGAATGAGGTCGGCCAGCTGAGCATCCACCGTATGATTGGCCCTGATGTCCAACTGGGCGGTGAAAGGATCACCCAAGAACGTGATATTGCTACCTCTGACAATGGAAAAGTCGCGTCTGATCAGGTTTTCGTAGATAAACCGGTAACTTCCTTGTTCAATGGTGTATCGACCAAGCAAGCTGATGTCGTCCTCGTTGTTAAACGAGGCTCTGATAGCCCCTGAACCCCTGGATTTGATTTCATCACCGGAGTTGGGGTCTGTGATCAAGGTCAGTTCGGCACTGGGAGTGGCTTCGATTTGCAAATTGACCGTCACATTAACAGTCGACAAATCGCGCTTTCCAAAGCGAGTCCGCTTGTTATCCGTCGGTGTCGTGTTAACCCGCTGCCGTCTGTTGTTGAAATCCACAAATTGAATAAAGTTGTAGTCCTCTTCCAGCGCATTTTCCATCAGGGAAATGGCCACTTTGGTGCGATCTTCTGTCCTGACGTTTACATCGATGGTTGTGTTGTCCTCGGAGCCTGAAATACTCACAGAACCAGTGGCATAGGCTTGTCCGTAGAAAAGAGCGTTGGGAGTGGGAGGGATATCCATAGCCATCAGACGGTTGAGGGTGATGTCTATCTGTGTTTCCATATTTTGAAAATGGTCATAGCGCACCATACCGTTGACATAACCGACATTTCCTTCTTTGTCGGTGGCTTTGATGTTTCTGAAAGCAATATAGTCGGGTGTGACAAAAATGGAATCCGTGAAGGTATAGGTCGTATTGATGATGCCTACGGTTAAGGAGGCGTTCTCCACCAACGCACTGGTTTCCACCCCTATCTTTTTAAAGGGTCCGGCTACTCTGACATGTCCTGAGCCTACTGCGGAGAAAGTAGGAATAAATGTTTCCAGGTAAGGCTTCAAAAAATTCAACGGTACTTTATGGGCATCAATATCCAGTATGAGCGAATCGGAAAGTGGCAGGAAGGATCCGGTAGCCGAGGCGAGCTGCCTGCCACCGGAAGGGCCGTCAGG
>DOBD01000002.1:0-2104 GCA_003506275.1 Bacteroidales bacterium
TCGGCAACGACAACCTGGCCGATAAATACGTCTTCGAAGAACTCTACGACTCCACCCTCATCGTAGCCCAACAACTCACGGAGAAAATGAAATTCAGGATTACCGGGGAATACCAGGCCTCCTCCGGTGCCACTATTTCCCTGGGAGCCTTCAACGTAGCCCAAGGCTCCGTGACCGTCACCGCCGGTGGCCAGGTACTCACGGAGAATGTCGATTATACGGTGGACTACGGATCAGGAACCGTCACCATCACCAATACCGACCTCATCACCTCCGGTACGGCCATCAGTGCCACCTGCGAAGACCGATCCTCCTTCGGCATGGTCCGTAAATCCATGACGGGTCTGGCGTTAAACTACACCTTCAGCAAGGACTTCAACCTGGGCGGTACCCTCATGCACCTGTCTGAACGGCCCCTCACCACCAAAGTGGATATGGGCTACGAATCCGTGTCCAACACCATTTTCGGCTTGAATACCGCCTTCAAAACGGAATCACAGTTTTTGACCAATGTAATCGACAAACTACCCCTGGTTACCGCCACCAAGCCCTCCCGCCTCAGCATCAACGCCGAATACGCCAGACTGGTGGCCGGTACCTCTTCCGACCTGGGCAACGTTTCCTACATCGACGACTTCGAAGCCGCCAAAAAGACCTACAACCTGAAGGACATGAACTTATGGTTCCTGGCCAGCACCCCCTACGATCCGGCAGGCGGCTTGTTTCCCGAAGCCGCCAACCACGACGACCTGAGTTACGGCTATAACAGAGCCTTGTTGGCCTGGTACAGCATCGACGGTCTGTTCAACTACCGAAGCAGTTCGCAGACGCCAGGACACATCCGCAATGACAAGGAACAACTCTCCAACCACTTTGTGCGGGTGGTCAACGAGCGGGAAATCTTCCCCAACAGAGATCAGGCCTTCACCAACCAAATCGCTGCGTTGCCCGTGATGAACCTGGCCTATTACCCCAGGGAACGCGGACCCTATAACTTCGACAGCAACGGCATGCGTCCCGACGGGTACCTGGACAACCCCGAGAAACGCTGGGGCGGCATCATGCGCAAGATCGAATCGGGTTATTCCAATTTTGAGGCCAACAACGTGGAATACGTGGAATTCTGGCTGATGGATCCTTTTGTGTACGACTCCACCGGACTGGCCACCGGGGGTGACCTCTACATCAACCTGGGCGAAGTCTCCGAAGATGTGCTCAAGGACGGCAAACGGGCCTTTGAAAACGGCTTGCCCTCCGATCCTTCCGACCAGCACCTCATTACTGAAACAGCCTGGGGCAAGGTCTCCTCCAAGTCATCCACCGCCTACTCCTTCGACAACACCGAAGGCATCCGTGTCAAGCAGGATGTCGGACTTGACGGTCTGACCACCGAAGAAGAATTCAGTTGGCCAGGCATGGCCGAATACGTGGAGGCGGTTAAAAACAAACTCACTCCCGAAGCCCTCGATCGACTGTCCAACGACCCCTTCTCGCCGCTCAACGACCCGGCCGGTGACAATTATCACTATTACCGGGGCTCCGACTTTGACAGCCGGAAAACCAGCATATTGGAGCGATACAAGCGGTACAACGGCATGGAGGCCAATTCGCTCTCGCCCGAATACACCTCTGAATCCTACTCCACGGCAGCGACCACCCTGCCCAACGTAGAAGACATCAACCTGGATTTCACCCTCAACGAAACGGAGCGCTACTACCAGTACCGCATTTCCATCCGACCCTCCGACACCATTGTCGGCCAAAACTACATCAACGACAAGCGGACTGCCTGGGTTAATCTGAAAAACGGCAAGACCGAACGCATCAACTGGTACCAATTCAAGGTGCCGGTGCGGAGTTACGACAAACGGGTGGGAACCATCAGCGGCTTCAACAGCATCCGCTTCATGCGTATGTTCCTAACCGGCTTCCAGGACAGCATTATTTTACGTTTCGGCACCCTCGAACTCGTGAGAGGCGACTGGCGTTCCTATACCAAGGAATTATACCCCGTCAACCAGTTGCCTCAGATCAATGCCGTCATGGATGTATCCACCATCAGTCTGGAAGAAAACGCAGGCCGTACCCCCATCAATTACAAATT
>DOBD01000002.1:2113-5047 GCA_003506275.1 Bacteroidales bacterium
TAGATCAAGGATTTGGCCCCCAATGACGCCAGAGCCGTGTACAAGAACACCTCCTACGACTTCAGGCAATACGAACGCCTGCAACTGTACATGCACGCGGAAGGCATGCTGGAAGCACTCGACCAACCCCGCAACTACGAGCTGACCGCTTTCGTGCGCCTGGGTTCCGACTACCAAAGCAATTACTACGAATACGAGATTCCCCTGGAAATCTCCCCCTTCTACAACCAAAGCCCTCGGTCTATTTGGCCGGAGAACAATGTGTTCGACATACCTTTCNNGTTCACCGCCTACGACCCCGATCGGGAACAAAACAAGGTCAAGATCAAGGGTAATCCCACCTTGTCTGATGTCAGCACCATCATGATCGGGGTGCGCAACAAGAGCGGACGGGTTTTGTCCGTGGAAGTCTGGATCAACGAACTGCGCCTACATGGTTTCAGGGAAGAAGGCGGCTGGGCGGCCTTGGGTAGCGCCGTGCTCAACCTTTCCGACGTGGCCACGGTCACAGCCAGCGGCAAATACCTCTCGGATGGATTCGGAGGGCTAGAGCAAAGCGTTTCCCAACGCCGGCAGGACACCTACAGCCAGTACAACATGGCCTTCAATACCGACCTGGGCAAACTGTTCCCCGACAAGGCCAAGGTCAATGCCCCCCTGTACTACTCCCTGTCCAAAGAGCGCTCTTTGCCCAAGTATGACCCCCTCAACGAAGACCTCCTGCTCGAGGATGAACTCAAGGCCGCCTCCAACAAGGCCGTCAGGGATTCCATCCTCGATTACAGCCAGACCCTGAAGGAATTCCGCAGTTTCAACCTGTCCAACATCAAGGTCGACATCAAGAGCAAGACCCCGTTGCCCATAGACCCCGGCAATTTTGCGTTCAACTACAGTTTTACCGAATCGTTTGAACACGACCCCACCACCGAATACGAACGCACCAAAAACTACAACGGCGGCGCTCGCTACGAATACGCTTCCCCCCTGAAAGCCTGGGAACCCTTTGCTCAAAACAAAGCCATGACATCGCCCTGGCTCAAGGTGCTCAAGGATTTCTCCCTCAATTTCTTGCCCAATTCATTGACAGCCAGTTCCAAACTGACGCGCTACTATTACGAGCTCCAGTCCAGGGACTTGACCATGGGCGACCAGAACCTGCAGACACCGTTGACTGTCAGCAAGGATTTCATCTGGAACACCGATTTTACGGTCAACTGGAACCTGACCAAAAATCTCCGCTTCAATATGTCGGTCAACAACCAGGCCGAGGTGGAAGAAACCCGCTACAGCCCTGTCAACAAGGAACTGTACTTTACCGAGTACCAGCATTGGAAAGATACGGTGACCAGAAGTCTGCGGGAATTCGGTCGTCCCTTGAACTACAACCAGACCGCCAACCTGACCTGGAACGTGCCCTTGAACATCCTGCCCTTCCTCAGTTTCATGACCATGTCTACCCAGTACAACGCGCTGTACGAATGGGAGCGGAGTACCACCTACGATACGGGCACCGATCTGGGCAACCAAATCTCCAATCAACGCACCTTGAGCGTGAACGCGCAAGCCAATTTGACAACCTTGTATAACAAATCGGCCTTCCTGAAGCAGGTACTGGCCGCCAAGCCGGCTCAACGGGCTCCAGCCAGGGCCAGGACGCAACAGCCAACGGCCCAGTTACCCGGTCAGCAAGGAGGGGGACAGGCTGGTGCCCAACCGACAGTCCCTCCCAAAAAGGAGCCCAAGAAATTCACCCAATCTGTGACGCTGGCTCCCGACAGTGTGTACGAACTCAAACACAGTCTNNACAGTGTGTACGAACTCAAGCACAGCTTGAACAGCAAACGCCTCCTGGTTGTCGCCGCCGACAGTCTGGGCAAGAAAATCCGTCTGAATTTCAAGACCAAAGACCCCAATACCATCACCTTCACAGCCGAGAAGGACGCGGTGGCCACCGTTACCGTGATTCAGAAACCTTCGCTGGAAGAGGAACCCTGGTACAAGGGGGCTTCGATAGTGGCCCGTACGCTGATGTCGGTCAGATCCGTGAATGTGACCTACAAACAGGTGGATGGCTTGACCCTGCCTGGCTTTATTCCTGAATCCGGCTTGCTGAGTCAGGGCCTGTACGGATCAGCACCGGGATGGGATTACGCCTTGGGCTTTCAACCCGACAACTACCTGGACAAGGCCGTCGATCGCGGTTGGTTGATCATGGCCGACTCCATCGTTTCGCCAGCCTTCCAAACGAAAAACAACGACTTGCGGGTCAAGGTGACGTTGGATATCCTGCCCGGCCTTAAGGGTGACCTCAACGCCCTGCGTACCTGGAATTACAATACGCAGGTACAGTATATGTTCGAGGGTATGCCGGAAACCAGAACGGGCAATTTCACCCTTTCGACCATCGCGCTGCGTACGGCTTTTGAATCACCCAAAGCCTCCAACGGCTACGCCTCCAAGGCCTTTGATCGTTTCCTGGCCAACCGGGCCGTCATGGCCGACCGCCTGGAAGAAAAAATGGCCGGTCGCCGTTACCCGAACACCGGCTTCCTGANNCCCTACGATCCAGCGCAGGGGCGCTACGATGTCAACGCCGCCGATGTGTTGATACCGGCCTTCCTGGCCGCCTACAGCGGTCGTGATGCCAATAATGCCTCCATGGATCTCTTCCCCGGTCTGTTGGCCATGTTGCCCAACTGGACCCTTTCCTACGATGGGCTCTCTAACCTGAGTTTCATCAAGAAATACTTCAAGAACGTCACCCTGAACCATAATTATACCTGCAACTACGGCGTGTCTTCGTTTGCCTCCTACAATACCTGGGTGGGGGTCGGCGACGGGCTGGGTTTTGTGCGAGACGTCCTCTCTAACAGTCCTGTACCTTCATCGGTTTACGACATCGCCGGTGTAACCCTCACGGAGGCCTTCAATCCC
>DOBD01000002.1:5066-5248 GCA_003506275.1 Bacteroidales bacterium
ACCAGCGGGCAGATCGTGGAATCCAACGGCAACCATTTCACCATGGGTACCAGCTATAAGATCAGTGATTTCCACCCCTGGGGTTTCCTCACGGGTTCCAAGGTGAAAAATGATTTGAGTTTGAGCGGGGATTTGACCTACAAGAATCAGTTCGCACTGCTGCGCAAGATCGAGGGCAACTA